>JAUVAA010000165.1 GCA_030591965.1 bacterium | reverse complement strand
CAAGCTTTTATTTTTAATTCTAAAACCGAGGAAGTTAAACAAACTAAGCAGACACTAAATCCTGCTAAAAACCCCTTCGCCCTTCAGCACCGGAGCGTTGAAGAGCTGGCTATTTTACCGCTTTATCAATTCCGGTCAAGCGTTTATTTTAACTTTCGCAAACTTTCTTTTACCCACTTGGAACACATGCTCTGCACCCACCGACACAACTAGCTTTGCATCTGTTATTTTTTCACCATCACACTTAACCGCTCCTTGCTTAACCATTCTATTGGAGTCTGATGTGCTTACCGTTAACCCCGCATCTTTTAATAATAAAGCAATCGCATAACCTTCACTTGAGGCCGTCAATTCTATTTCAGCAATGTCATCAGGAATTGCACCACGCTTAAATTGCGCCTCAAAATCTTCAAGCGCTTTCACTGCAGCTGCCTCACTATGAAATCTAGCAATAATCTCCTGCGCCAGTTTTACTTTATAGTTACGCGGATTCGCACCATCCTCACATTCCTTCTGCCATCCAGCAATTTCTTCCATTGACCTAAAACTTAGTAACTCAAAATAACGCCACATTAACTCATCAGATATAGACATAATCTTACCAAACATATCATTTGGTTCATCTCTAATCCCTATATAGTTATTTAAAGACTTAGACATTTTTTGCACGCCACCCAACCCTTCTAATATAGGCATGGTTAATGTGCACTGCTGAGGCTTGCCGTAATGCCCCTGCAACGTACGCCCCATTAATAAGTTGAACTTTTGATCTGTACCACCCAGCTCAATATCTGCCTCCATTGCAACCGAATCGTAGCCTTGAACTAATGGATAGAGAAATTCATGAATGGAAATCGGCGTATTTGAATTGTAACGATCACCAAAATCATTACGCTCCAGCATACGCGCAACAGTTACCTTTCCTGCCAGCTGAATCATATCAGCTGCAGACATTTTGGACATCCACTCAGAATTAAATAGAACTTTAGTTTTGGCAGGATCTAAGATCTTGAACACCTGCTCTTTATAAGTCTCTGCATTTTTTACAATTTCTTCTGGCGTCAAAGGAGGACGCGTAACACTTTTACCTGTTGGATCGCCAATCATTGCAGTGAAGTCACCAATTAAGAAAAGCACCTCATGCCCTAAGTCTTGAAATTGCTTTAACTTATTAATTAAAACAGTATGCCCTAAGTGCAAGTCTGGCGCAGTTGGATCAAAACCAGCCTTAACACGCAACGGTCGACCTTCCTGTAGTTTTTTAATCAATTCTGCTTCAACTAGGATTTCATCTGTTCCACGCTTTATCTGCGCCAATACATCTTCTTGCAATTTCTTCACCTTATTTCTTTTTATGAGTTATACACACTTTTATCTTACTAACTGTTTTGCGCTCTTTCTTTACTAATTTGATGCCATATAATATTAGGCATTAGCAAAAAAAACATCTTATAATCTTCAAATGCAATATCAAAACGACTTACTTCAATCCAGCGTGCCACCCGAACAGAAAAAAAACAACTACGTGAATCACCTAATTATAGGACTCGTCTGCGCGATTTTAGCTACAGCAAGCTACGCTTTTTTTTCGGCCAAACCCACCCCATCTACACCCACTGAAATAGCACTAACAATTCCCGATATCACAACAAATATCGAGCAACCCATCAAACTACCCGATTCAACTAATACTACATTTGAGGCGAGCAGTTTACCCCTCGAAACTAGCTCCACCCCAAGCATGCAAAGCCTATCTACGATCTGGCAGGAGCATAAGATTAAACCAGGGGAAAGCCTATCAGTCATATTCTCTAAAAACAAGCTAAGTAAATCTGATTTACACAAAATTGTTCATGCAAACGACATAAGTCCACAATTTGCCGCAATACGTGCGGGAAAATCGCTAATGATAGGACTGAACATTACTGGCGAACTAAGCCACTTAACTTACAAAAAAAGCCCTTACGAAGAACTCAAAGCAACAAGACTTGAAGATGGAAACTTCAGTGTTGAACTCAGCCTAAAAGAAATTGAACGACGTATTAATAGCGCATCCGCAGTTATTCATTCCTCACTTTTTGTTGATGGAATTGATGCAGGCCTATCCAACCAAACGATCATGCAACTCGCCGACATTTTCGCTTGGGATATAGACTTTGCACTAGATATCCGTGAAAACGACCAGTTTTCTGTTCTTTATGAATCCCTATATATAAATGGTAAGTCTATAGGTACCGGCAATATTTTAGCAGCCGAATTCATCAACCAAGGTCGCTCAACAAAAGCTATCCGCTACAAAGACCCTACGGGGAAAGTAAGCTATTACACCCCTAAGGGCAATAGCATGCGTAAAGCGTTTATTCGCACCCCTATTCCTTTCGCACGCGTTAGCTCAAGATTTAATTTAAAACGAAAACACCCCGTACTAAACCGAATTCGCGCGCATAAAGGCGTTGATTATGCCGCTAGAACAGGCACCCCCATAAAAGCAACCGGGGATGGCAAAATTGTATTTCGCGGAAAACAACGCGGCTATGGCAATGTCGTCATTATTCAACACGGCCAACGATACAGCACGCTATACGCCCATATGTCTAAATTTCGTAAAGGACAGCGTACCAGCACACATGTCAAGCAAGGCAACGTTATTGGCTATGTGGGTCAAACTGGCCTTGCCTCTGGACCACACCTACATTATGAATTTCGTATTAATGGCAGGCACCGCAACCCTTTAACTGTATCGCTCCCTAATTCCAATCCTATTCAAAAAAAATATAAGACTGCTTTTTTAAAAGAAGCAAAACCACTATTAAGTCAATTAGAGTCACTTAATAAAACCCAGCTTGTGCAAAAATCACAATAATATGGCCGCTGAACTCTATATAGGACTTATGTCCGGCACTAGCGTTGACGGTATTGATGCAGGACTTTATGATTTTTCAGAAAATCAAGCTCAGGTCATCGACTTTTACTATCAACCCTATAGCCCGCAAATAAAACAAAAAATTCATGCACTGTGCAATACACACCACACCCTCTCTTTATCAGATTATGGTAAATTAGACTCTTTATTAGGATTGCTCTACGCTGAGGCTTGTATTAATTTATTACAACAAAGCAGGATTAATGCAAGCGAGATAAAAGCACTAGGTAGCCACGGGCAAACGGTCTGTCACTCACCTTACTCCAAGCCACCCTTTACATTGCAAATTGGTGACCCTAGCATTATCAGTCAAAGAACAGGCATCACTACCGTTGCCGATTTTCGACGCAAAGATATTGCTGCTGGCGGTCAAGGCGCTCCACTCGTCCCAGCTTTCCATCGCGCTCTATTTCACTCACCAACTGAAAACAGAGTTATTGTTAATATCGGTGGCATTGCTAACTTAACCCTATTACCCAAAGATATACACCAAAACATATTAGGCTTCGATACTGGTCCCGGTAATACACTGATGGACTATTGGATTTCCGAGCATAAAAATGTCCATTACGATAAAAATGGTCGGTGGGCAGCAACAGGGAAAGTACGGCCTGACTTACTCAGTGCATTAAAAAATGATGATTATTTTTCTGCCCCTCCACCTAAAAGCACGGGGCCTGAATATTTCTCAGCCACTTGGCTAAATAACAAACTGGCCAAGCTACCAACATACAAAGCGGAAGATATTCAGCGCAGTTTATGCCAACTAACCGCAGAAACAATCAGCGCAGCAATAGAGCGATTCGCGCCTGAAACAGATAAAGTTTTTATTTGCGGTGGCGGGATTCATAACCAAACCTTACTACAAGAGTTAAGGCAGCTACTTAGCGTGCCTACCGTTTCTACAGAAACAGAAGGCGTACATCCGGACCAAGTGGAGGCAATGGCCTTTGCTTGGCTAGCGAAACAAACAATGCAGGGATTAACGGCGAATTTACCTGAGACAACTGGAGCAAAAGAAGCGGTAATTTTGGGCGGGATTTATCAAGCTTAACAAGCATTAAGTCAATGCTTTTAGTGGGCTAGATTTTATTGATGCACAAAAAATCTAGCTCACCATCAACAATAAAACTTAGACAGAAAAAGAAGAACCACAGCCGCAAGTTGTTGAAGCATTAGGATTACGAATGACAAACTGCGCACCCGATAAATCTTCTTTATAATCAATTTCAGCGCCATTCAAATACTGGATGCTCATTGCATCAACCAGCACAGTGACACCGCCATTTTCTACTTGAGTATCATCATCAGCGACTTCTTCATCAAAGGTAAAGCCATACTGAAAACCTGAACAACCGCCGCCTGAAATATAAACGCGCAACTTCAAGCTATCATTGCCCTCTTCTGCAATTAAAGCACCGACTTTTGCCGCTGCACTATCACTAAAAATAATTGGATCTGCCATTTGTATAAACCACTAAGCAATTGAAAGTAACAAGATTATGACTATACCTACTGTTTTAGTCAAGAATTACGGATACAAAGCCATCGTTTGCAATCCTTGACTTTCATTAAAGCCGAACATCAAGTTCATATTCTGCACCGCCTGCCCTGCCGCGCCCTTTACTAAATTATCAATTACCGACAAGACCACCACGGTATCACCACCCTGAGGAACAACAAGCGCAATTTGGCAGTTATTGCTACCACGCACATTACGTGTATCAGGGTGCGTACCTAGCGGCAAAACGTCAACAAACGGCTCATTAGCATAACGTTGCTCATAAAGCGCCTGTAATTGATCGACTGCATCAGTTTTTAATTGTGCATATAAAGTAGCATGTATTCCCCGAATCATGGGCACTAAATGCGGTACAAAAGTCAGCCCTACTGCTTGGTCAGCTACCAATGACAGCCCTTGCTTGATTTCTGGTAAATGCCGATGCCCAGCCGAAGCATAAGCCTTAAAACTCTCACCTGTTTCGCTCATTAAAGAAGGTACAGCAGCCTTACGTCCCGCGCCACTGACTCCTGATTTCACATCAGCAATTAAATGCTCAACATCAACCAAGCCATTTTCAATTAATGGCAAAAATCCCAATTGTACCGCCGTTGGGTAACAGCCTGGACAAGCGATTAAATTAGCACCGGCAATTTGCGCACGATTTATTTCAGGCAAACCATAAACCGCCTCAGCAATTAAATCAGGGCACGCATGCTCCATGCCGTACCATTTACTCCATTCACCCGCATCGTTAATACGAAAGTCTGCAGATAAATCGATGACTTTTACATTGCGCGCCAAAAGTTGTTCAGCCATTAACATTGCAGTGCCATTCGGAGTGGCAAAAAATACCACATCACAAGTCGCCAAAGAATCTACATCAGGCTTAGAAAAGCTCACATCGATACTACCACGTAGACTAGGATACAAAGCATCAACACGCAGCCCATCATCAGACCTTGATGTCACTACCGCCACTTCAACCTGCTCATGCAACGCCAAAATACGCAACAGCTCTACTCCGGTATAACCTGTACCACCCACAATACCTGCACGAATCATATCTAAACCCTTCTTAACTCTTAAAAAATATTGACTATTCTAACCGAGGAATGTGAATTTTTCTTGCACTGCTTATTTATATTCCTCGATAGATGGGCAACTGCAATGTAAATGCCGATCACCATAAACGTTATCAATACGCCCTACCGTCGGCCAATATTTATCATCATGCAGCTCCTTATCAGGAAAAAATGCTTGCTGTTTACTATAGGGAAAGCGCCATTCCTCAATCAATAAGCGGTGCGTGTGCGGAGCATTGTGTAAAACATTATTAAGCAAATCAGCCGCACCAGATTCTATATCCTGAATTTCCTGCCTGATACTGATCATAGCTTGACAGAAGCGATCTATCTCACCTTTATCTTCACTTTCAGTAGGCTCAATCATTAACGTATCTGGCACGGGGAACGAGACCGTTGGCGCATGAAAACCATAATCAATTAAACGCTTAGCAATATCATCAACACTAATATTGCAGGTCTTTTTAAATGCTCGGCAATCAATAATACACTCATGAGCGACATAACCATTTTTACCGGTATACAAAATCGGATAATGGGGTGCCAAGCGCTGAGCAATGTAATTTGCATTTAAAATCGCATGCAAAGTAGCTTTTTTCAAACCTGTTGCACCCATCATGGCAATATAAGCCCAAGAAATCGTCAGAATACTAGCAGAACCCCAAGGTGCTGCAGATACTGTCCCTACTGTACCTTGCTCTGTTTTATATGGATTTACACCTTTCACCACCGGATGATCAGGCAGATAAGCAGCCAAATGACCCACCACACCAATTGGCCCAACACCAGGTCCGCCACCGCCATGGGGAATGCAAAAAGTCTTATGCAAATTCAAATGCGCGACATCCGCACCTATTTTTCCCGGCCGACTTAAACCCACTAACGCATTAAAATTAGCACCATCTAAATACACCTGCCCGCCATATTGATGAATAATATCGCAAATCTCTCGAAATGACTCTTCAAATACCCCGTGCGTAGAAGGATAAGTAATCATTAATGCCGCCAGCGTATCTTGATATTGCAGTGCTTTTTGCTGTAAGTCTTCTACACTGACATTACCGTTTGCATCACACGCCAAAACCACAACCTGCAAGCCTGCCATAACTGCACTTGCGGGATTCGTGCCGTGCGCAGACTCTGGAATCAAACAAATAGTACGCTGCGCTTGGCCACGTACTTGATGATATTTGCGAATAACCAATAACCCAGTGTATTCACCTTGTGAACCCGCATTCGGCTGAAAAGAAAAGGCATCAAAACCCGTCAGATCACACAGCATATCCTCCAATTCTTCAAATAACTGCTGATAACCTAGCGCTTGATAAAGCGGCACAAAAGGATGCAAACCATTAAACTCGCGCGCTGAAATCGCCTGCATTT
>JAUVAA010000003.1 GCA_030591965.1 bacterium | reverse complement strand
CCTAATTTTGAATGCAAACGACAAGGATCAAATCGCTTATCAGGCGCAAAAGAAAGCTTCGGATTAACCCGTAAACCTTGAGAAACCGGCTCATGTTCTGCACTAGAAAATATCTGCTGCTGACTTAATGAATTAAAACTAATATGACTGCAAATCTGACTAAGCTGGATAATTTCATCAGGCCTAATACCCGGCGTAGTGAGATGTATGCTTTGCCTCTTATCCAATACTTCATAGGCTAATTGAGCTTCAAATAAAGAACTAACAGAAAAGCCATCGACATGCGGCTTAAGCCACTCTAAAAGCGAGATTAACGGCAAAGCTTTAATAGAATACAAAACTCGACAACCAGACTGTACTCGTAAATCATTCAATAGTTCAATCGATTCTTGCAGCACTTGCTGATCAATAACAAAAGCGGGGGACGTAGGGAGCTTAGACATTTAATAAAAAAGAGAAAATGTAGGGCAGACTTTAGTCCGCCTATGTAAGGAATGGGAATTGTATAGCTTGTTGGTTCTGACTTGTCTTTTTGTTCGCCTTTAGCATTGTGACAGTCCTCTCTCCTAAGTAGCTAATAAAAATCAATTTAACAATTTCTGTGGGAGGGGCTTTTAGCCGTATAAAATCGCGGCTAAAAGCCCCTCCCACTAATACTTCTTATAATCAGAGAAATAACTATTTTGCTATTTTACAGTCTCATACCAATCATCAGTGTTCCCATTGAAAGAAGAGCCGCCCAACTAAAATCACCGACAACTTAGCAGAGTAATGTACCACACCAATATTTCCATTTTTTTGAACTTTAAGCCATCAGAATAATAACGTGAGGCTCAGGCGGGTGCGATTAAAAGTGCGGGGATTTTCAAAAGCATATTTTTACCATCTAACAAAATCAAATAGTTATACTTCTAAATTGATGAGTTCGATTTTTGTATGCTATTGATTTTACTTGTTTCCCCGCACTTTTAATCACACCCGGCTCAGGCAGCAGTGAAAAAAATAAGCAATAATTCAAAAAAAAGCTTGCAATGACTGCAAAAAAAAAATTTAAAAATGTCCGTTTTAATCAACTCATCAATGGATATTACCTATGCTTAAAGAACCGACACTCTCTGAATATATTCACCAACACTGTCATGAAAGTATGGAGCGTGCCTTGTTAGTAGAACGTCACCCTTTGTGGGTACGTTCATGTCCTGGGCTGAATGATATAGACTTTATTCAGCTAGGGTTGTTGCGTTGTATCAGTGCGGTGGATAGTGGTCGCCATTTCCTCCAAATCAATGCAGAGATTTATGGTCAGTCGCTTCCTCACTCAACGTATTTTAAATCCCTTAAGTCGCACAGACGAACAAATATGCTTGAGGTATTTGAACAGCAAAGCTATCAACTTCACTGTGAATCACTATTATCACAAGGGGTTGATTACCTAAAAGAATTTCCAGAACTTGACGAATATACCGTCGAGGCAGCGGATGGACATTTTATCAGCCATGCCTGCCATACCGAGAAAAATATCCATGGGAAAGTCTATGCGGCAGGCGGTATTTACGCGTTGAATCTTAGAAATGGGTTGCTAAGGTTTCTTTGCCTTGTGACGAATGGAACCCAAAGACATCAAGAAATACCCGTGTTACGAGATTACATTGAAAAGCAAAATAACAGCCCTCAAAAGCACCTTTATATTTACGATAAAGCGGTCACCGACTATGCTTGGTGGGATCAGCAGAAAGGACAGGCTAATTACATGGTTTCAATGCTCAAAGAAAATTCAGTCGCAACTTTCGTCGAATCCCTCTCTTTTGATTCCCTCAATGTAATCAATACAGGCGTTGAGACTTATAGCGTGTACGAAAACAAGGGGATCAAATTTAGCATAGTGGATTACCGTGATCCAGAAACGGGAAAGCTTCATCGTTTTGTCACCACTTTGCCAGTGACGATTAACCCAGGGACTATCGCTATACTGTACTTTAAACGCTGGACGATTGAAAAGACATTCAATAACACCAAAAGCAATTTGAAGGAAACGAAAGCTTGGTCTTCTAATGGCAACTCACTGAAAAACCAAATGCGCCTAACAGCCATGAGTTACAATTTAATGCGTGTGTTTGAAGAAGCGTCAAAAATACAGCAACCAGAATTAATTCATCCATCGGATAAAAAGTACATCGAGGCTCTGGAAAAAAGACAACAACTGGCTCAAAAACGAGGTTGTTTTGTCAATCCATTATTCTTTTTGCCAAGAATAGCTCGTATCAGCTCATCAACTATTCGGGCAGTTCAAAATGCAATAATAACAGGAATGTCTTGGCGTTGCTTTATGCACTCTCTTATGGCGAGGTTAGTGCCACGCATACAATTAATAAGGGAACACTGATGATACCAATAGGACGTACCTTTCTTAGTATATTATAATAACTGCCAGTACACCTTTCCTCTATTAATCAATCAATATGCCTAACTCTAAAATTATCTACACCAAAACCGATGAAGCACCCGCTTTAGCCACTTACTCCTTTTTACCTATCGTGCAAGCTTTTAGCAAAGCAGCAGGCATTATAGTTGAAACTAAAGATATTTCACTGGCAAGTCGTATTCTGGCTAATTTCCCTGACAAACTAAACGATACACAAAAGCACAGTGATGCTTTAGCTGAATTAGGCAAACTAGCTAAAACACCCGATGCCAATATTATTAAGTTACCTAATATCAGCGCTTCTGTACCGCAATTACTTAAAGCCATTAAAGAGCTACAAGCTTTAGGCTTTGACATTCCTAGTTATCCTGAATCCCCCAGTAATGAGCCAGAAAAAGACATTAAGGCTCGTTACGCCAAAGTATTAGGAAGCGCGGTTAACCCTGTTTTACGTGAAGGTAATTCAGATCGCCGCGTCGCAGCACCCGTTAAAGAATATGCAAAAAAACATCCACACACGATGGGCGCATGGTCAGCAGACTCCAAATCCCATGTTAGCTCAATGACTGGTGGGGATTTTTATGGTAATGAAAAGTCTGTCATCATAAAAGATGCCGGCAATGTAAAAATTGAATTCCTTGATGCTTCTGGCACGACTCAGGTACTTAAACAAAATACACCGGTATTAGCAGGCGAAATCCTTGATGCATCGGTGATGAGTTGCAGCGCATTATGTGCTTATTTTGAACAAGAGATGCAAGCCGCCAAAGCTGAAGATGTGATGCTTTCATTACATCTCAAAGCAACTATGATGAAAGTGTCTGATCCGATTATTTTCGGGCATGCGGTTGATGTTTACTATAAAGAAGTCTTTGCAAAACATGCTGATACCCTTAAGTCACTTGGTATTAATACGCGCAATGGCTTAGGTGATGTTTATGCAAAAATTGCCAACTTGCCTGATAAGCAGCGTTTAGCGATTGAAGCTGATATTCAAGCCGTCTATGAATCACGCCCCGCTTTAGCGATGGTCAATTCTGATAAAGGCATTACTAATTTACATGTACCTAGTGATGTCATTATTGATGCATCCATGCCCGCAGCCATTCGTTTTTCTGGACAAATGTGGGGGAAAGACGGTCAGCTACATGATACTAAAGCCCTTATTCCTGACCGCAGTTATGCAGGCACTTTTCAAGCGACGATTGATTTTTGCAAACAACATGGCGCTTTTGATGTCACGACGATGGGTACAGTCAGTAATGTCGGGTTAATGGCACAAAAAGCCGAAGAATATGGCTCGCATGATAAGACTTTTGAAATACCAGCCAAAGGATCGGTACGCGTTACTGATGAAGCAGGCACTATCTTATTAGAACATGCAGTTGAAGCAGGCGATATCTGGCGTATGTGTCAGACCAAAGATTTACCGATACAAGATTGGGTTAAATTAGCTGTTACTCGTGCACGCTTAACTGGTTTACCTGCCATCTTTTGGTTAGATAACAAACGCGCCCATGATGCTAACTTAATCAGCAAAGTCGAAACTTATCTAAAAGACCATGACACTAATGGGCTGACTTTTAATATCATGTCGCCTATCGAAGCGGTTAACTACACATTATTACGCGTGCAAGCGGGTGAAGATACTATCTCCGTAACAGGTAATATTTTGCGTGATTACTTAACTGATTTATTCCCTATCCTAGAATTAGGCACTAGCGCAAAAATGCTCTCTATCGTGCCCTTACTCGCAGGCGGCGGTTTATTTGAAACGGGAGCGGGTGGCTCTGCACCTAAATTAGTTGAACAATTACTAGAAGAAAATCATTTGGCCTGGGATTCTTTAGGCGAATTTTTAGCCTTAGCCGTGTCCTTAGAAGATTTAGCTGAAAAAACCCATAAACCATCAATAAAAGTATTAGCAAATGCCTTAAATAAAGCGAACAGCCTGTATTTAAATAACAATAAATCACCATCACATACTGTCGGTGCGGGTGATACGCGTAGCAGTCATTATTATTTAGCAATGTACTGGGCACAATCTTTAGCCGAACAAACAGAGGATAAAGCCTTACAAGCTCAATTTATCCCTATTGCCCAACAGCTAAGTGACAATGAAAGTAAAATCGTTGCAGAACTAAGCCCTACGCATGTGGGCCATGTTGATATTGGTGGCTATTACTTCCCGAATAAAGAACTCGTTGAGAAAGCCATGCGCCCGAGCGCTTGTTTTAACGCCATTATTTCTGCTTAGTCTAAATGTCTCGTGGGAGGGGCTTTAGCCGCGATTTCGTACAAGTCGTCGCTAAAGCCCCTCACGCAAATACCCTTCCTGTTAATTAGATCCTGTGAATAAGCTGCGTTTTATTTTATACTTAGAAAATAATTCCAGTTTCAATTCAATTTATAGAGAACCCTATGTCTAAACCTTTAATCTTACACATGCTAACCACAGCAAAAAACTTAAGTCCTTTTGATGTCAATATGGCCGTTGATGCAGGCTGGGTTTCTGCCATACCTTATACCAATGTTGAGCCCGATGAAGTTCAGGGCTTAGTACAAGATGCTATTTTTTCACGTAGCCCTAAAGGTTTGAAATACACCGGTTTTTTTATTGGTGGTCGTGATACTAAACAAGCGATGGATATGCTAAAAGCGGCAACTGAGGCCATGTTTCCACCGTTTCAAGTTTCTGTCTTAGCAGATCCTAGCGGTGCCTTTACAACTGCAGCGGGTATGGTTGCGGTTGTTGAAGATAAACTAAAAACCGAATTTAGCACAGATTTAGCAGGTAAAAATATCCTTGTTTTGGGTGGTACAGGACCAGTAGGTCAAGTAGCAGCCGTTTTAGCTGCCCAAGCCGGTGCAACTGTCCGAATTATTGGCCGTCAATTAGATAAAGCACAGCGCATTACTGATATGTGTAATCAAGAATTCGGTGCAGGTAAAATTACTATTACTGCCGGTGCTGATGCTGATAAAGCTGAATACATTAAAACTGCCGATGTTGTTTTTGCTACAGGTGCAGCAGGCATTGAACTATTAAGCGCTGAATTAGTTGCTTCAGCACCGCAATTAAAAGTCGCAGCGGATGTTAACGCAGTTCCACCATCAGGTGTTGCTGGTTTAGATCCTTTTGACAATGGTAAAGCTATTGCTGGCTCTCAGAGTGGTGCTGTTGGTGTCGGCGCTTTAGCCATTGGCAATGTTAAATACCAGGTGCAAAGCAAGTTACTAAAGACTATGATTGAAAAAGATCATCCACTTTACTTGCATTTTGAACATGCTTTCGCAGCAGCTCGCGAATATATTCAAGCTTCTAAATAAACCTTTTACATGCATAAAAAGCACTTTGGGTTATTCCTTGTGCTTTTTATTCTAAAAAATTTAATCGCTCTTTTTTAAAACAAGGATACCTCATGGCTAAAAGAAGCATATTACATATGTTCGACCCTATGCAAAATAACAGCCCTTTTGATGTCAATATGGCATTGGACTGTGACTTTGATGTATTAATGCCTTATGCCAATGTAAAGTTAGAAAGCATAGGCCGACTAACTCAAGACGTCATCTTCTCCCGTGGACCTTCGGGCGTTAAAAAAACAGCGATTTTTATTGGTGGTCGTGATTTAGGCGTAGCAGTTGATATGCTTAATGGTGCAAAAAAAGCCATGGTGCCCCCTTTTGAAGTCTCAGTTTTTGCTGACCCAAGTGGTGCATTCACGACAGCAGCTGCTTTAGTCGCTTGTGTAGAAAAAGAGCTAAAAGAAAAACACAACAAAGAACTAAAGGATTGCAAAGCTTTAGTATTTGGCGGTACAGGGCCTGTGGGTATCGCTACAGGGGTTATTACATCCCTAGCCGGCGCAACGACCACTTTAGTTGATCATTTTTCTAGTGAGGCTGCACAGGGTCTTGCAGAAGAATACAACCGCCGTTTTAACTCGAATCTATCTGGCACAGTCGCTACCTATGATGAAGATAAAATTGCTCTCATTGAAGATGCTGATATTATTTTCTGTACTGCTAAAGCTGGTATTCAAATTTTAAATGCTGAAGTGTTGAGCCATGCCAAGCAACTTAAAGTCGCAGGTGATGTTAATGCTGTCCCACCATCAGGTATCGCAGGTATCCAACTAAATGATTTTGGTGCTCCTTTAACTCATGCCACTGGCTCGGAAAATGCCGTTGGCGTAGGCCCTTTAGCCGTCGGTAATATCAAATATAAAGTTCAGCATGCCTTACTTGAGTCTATGCTAACGGGCGATAAGCCAGTTTATCTAGACTTTATAGCTGCATTTGAAAAAGCCAGAGAGTTATTAAAATAAAAGGCGGCTACACACTTAACGCAGGACATTAACTATATTAGTAGGGCGGACTTTAGTCCGCCATTGTGGCTACAAACTTAAGGCGGAGAAGAAAACTTAAAAATATTAGCTAGGTGTGTAAAGGAGGCAGTGAAAGTATTGTATTTTTAGCCTCCCCCCTTGAGAAGGGGGGATTGAGGGGGGGTCTATAAAAACATAGATTATTGATATTGTTTATATTTTAATTAAATATAAAACCTCCCCTAGCCCCTCCTTGATAAGGAGGGGGATTATATTGAATACTTTCACAGCCTCAAAGCTTTAGCTATTTCTAATTCGTCCCTATTATTTATCCCGCCTTAAAATAGAAACTGCCATCACTAAAAAAGCGGACTGAAGTCCGCCCTACGCATAATACTTTCAGAGCCTTTCACTCCTACTTAATATTTAGAAGCTTTCTATCCTGCCTTAAATGGAAGCCGAATTTTTTCGGCAGGAATGATAACTTCCTATTTAACTATTTTCCATGAAAAAAGAAAGCCCATACTGAAAACAAAAAACTATCTAAATCCCACTAGGTATTGATAAAGCCATGATGAAAACAATGAATTACTCTACCGTTATCGGCATAGTCATGAGTCTACTACTGCTCAGCTTCATTTTTATTTTTCAAGCCCATGACCCTTTATTATTTATTAATCCCGCAGGCCTCGCCATTGTCATCGGTGGCACCATTACCGCACTGTTTATCAGTTATCCGCTCAGAGATATAAAACACGCATTTAAATCTTTAAAAACTATCCTTTTTTACGAAAGCCTCAACCCACGCAAAGAAGCCGATGAAATTATTGCCGTTTCACGAATGTGGTTTAGTCGAGATTCACTCGCCGTCGAAAATGAAATGGATAAAATTAATAACCCCTACTTGAAAACAGGATTCCAGCTAGTCGTAGACAAAACACCTACAGAAGATATTTTATCGCTTTTAAAATGGCGTATCGCTCGCTTACGCTCAAAAGAAAAAACAGCAGCCGACGTATTTAAGGCCATGAGCTATTTTGCACCCGCATTTGGTATGATCGGCACCTTAATTGGCTTAATTAATATGCTACATATTATCGAAGCAAAAGACATTAGCCTAATCACGCTGAATATGGGAATTGCATTAATCACCACCTTTTATGGTCTGATTTTGGCCAATTTAGTGTTTAACCCTATAGCCATTAAACTAGAAAGAAGAACCGAACAACGCGTGATGATTATGAGCATGGTTATGGAAGGCATCATCCTAATGACAGACAGACGCTCCCCATCTTTTATACGCGAAACGCTTAACTCATTTCTAATGAACCATGACAATGACCTGCATGAACCCATTAATCTTGACGATCAAGTCGATACCCTTTCGTGAGCAGTAATAGACCTCCCCCCCACTCATCTGCTCATCTTGAAGAGCTACTAAATCATACCAGCGAGCAAAACCAACATTCATGGCTAATGAGCTATTTAGACGTGTTTGTATTGATGTTAATGCTAGTCATTACCTTAGTCTCGATTACCGAAATTCAAACAGAACAGTCTCAGTCAACTAAAGCACCCTTACAAGAAACTCAAAAGACCAGCAATTTAGAAGCACAAGCCATTGATATAGTAAAAGTAGAACAAGTATTATCTGCCGAACTAAATACACCCGTGACAGCACCTCCATTAGCTACGCAAAGTATCCCTGAAATACTAAGCACACCACACGAACCGGAACCCGCAGAAACTCAAGCGCCTAAAAAACCAGTCACGCCAATTGAGCCTCTTCAAGTAGCTGAAAAAATGCCGGAACAATCTGATATTGAAGCAAAGCAAACAGAACAAAAAAACAAGGACTGGCAAGAAGAATTTAAACAACAACTAGAGACACTAGGTATCGCTGATGCTATTAGCCTACAGTTTAAAAACAGCAGTATTCATATCGAAATTCAAGACAATATACTGTTTGATAGCGCAGATGCCTTCATCACTAAAAAAGGTGAACAGGTTTTGTTACCGCTTACGAAGTTACTACAGCAATCGGTAGGTATTATTTATATCGAAGGACACACCGATAGCCGCCCCATTGCAACCCCACAATTCCCGTCAAACTGGGAACTAGGAGCAGCACGGGCATTAAGTGTTTTACATTTTCTAAGCCAAGAAAATATTCCTGAATCAAGACTACGCGCAACAACTTATGCTGATACTCAACCTATCAGCAATACTGACGACCCAGCAGGATGGCAAAAAAATCGCCGCGTTAATTTGATTATTAAAATGCCTGATATGCCCTTGCAACCTTGATTGGCTTAGATATTTAGCAGCGGCGAACAACTTTACTTACCCTGCATTTTACGCCGCGCATAAAACAAAGAAAGCGTGACCAAAAGAATCAGCGCTGCTAAAGAAAGCTCTAATAAAATAAAACTAGCGATCTTAAAGTACGCAAAATCAGGATGCGCATAGCGAATCAACCAACCCGCCGCCTCATTAGCAATCGCCGATAAATAAATCAAAGCACTCAGCCAAACTTTAACTAATGTGGATAACTGAGTCATTATCATTAGATGCGTTAAGGTTAACACAAGCATGCCCATAGCGAACAAATGAAAATGGGAAACCTCCAACAAGCTTTGGTAACTTTTCGGCTGAGTAAAGTCCTCTTCCGAGCCTAAATAATAGCTGACCACCGAAGCAGGCGTTAAATCCATTTTATGGAAATACATCAAACCATTACTGATCCAAAGTAAAAAAATATAGCCCAAAAACATCAAAATTAATGAGTTCATCAAAAGCTGGCGGTTTTGCTCGCCGGTGGCAAAAAATCGCATTAAGGTTGCTCAGCTACTATGATTTGATAAATTGCTAACACTTTACGTACGCTATCTAACCCAGCTCGCGTGCTTAATGTCGCACCAGAAATACCCTGTACTCCCGCGTTAAAACTTAGTTCGGACAAAGGCAAATTAAATAACTGCGCATACCAACGTGTTGGCGGTTGATATTCAGGCGGCTCATGAAATGCCAAGGTGTGTACTTGACTCAATTTACCTTGCGCTGTTAACACGACTAATAAAGTCTCTGGCTTAGTACGTACATTACGCGTTTCTATGGCAGCATAACCCAAGACTTCTCCTGCTTTTTTGCCCACATAAAAAGTAAATATAGGTGAACCTAATTTAACCCGCGCCAATTTCTCTATACGTTCCACTTGATCCGCTTTAGGGAACAAGGATAACATTTCGACTTTAGCACCCTCGCCAAAAGCAAGCTGCATGGCTTCTTGCTTGCTGTAGTAAATTTTTGCGTAACTAGGACTTACCACAAGCAGTGACAATAGTACGAATAAAAGATGACTTTTAAAAAACTTCATAAGAGATTATTTAATCAGGAAGATTGAGGAGGAGAATCGTCAGCCAGCAACTTTAAACTAGTTCCTCCGATGCTACAACTTATCTGCGCAAGAACGTGCATAATACAGCTCAGCACAAACGGCTTTGACAATTCAAGTTCCGGTAGGGCGCAATGCTGTTAAACCCAGTCCATATGGAAAATCATAGTTTATGAAAACCCTCGTCATTCCCGAAGTCTTTTATCGGGAATCTAAACATCATCACTAGATTCCTGCTAAAGCTTGTGCCCACGTTTGACTGGGTAGTCATACAGGAATGACGAATACGAAAGAGTATTAACTAAAAACCACATATTTCAAAGTGGATGGGGTTTAACTTAAAAATAAACGCCTTCTCCAGCGGGAGAAGGTTAGGATGCGAGGGAATTATAAATACATGATTTCATTCTCCTCATCCAACCCTCTCCAGCAAGAGATGGCTAAAGCTAACTTCATACAAAGTAGAATTATGTAATTTACGGAATTAATAATAGCCAAAAGTTTACGTTCCAAGCCTGTATGGAGTTTACGGGCTACAAAAAATTAAAAAAATGATTAGAAGATAAAACCAAAGCCTATATTAAACTCATCCGGCTTTGTGCCTGCTTTAGTCTGTCTGTTACGGTAATCCGCCTTGATAACAACTTGTGGAATCGGCTTATAGTTAAAACCTACTTGGAATATATCTTGTTCTTTGCTTAGATCATCCATATAACCATCAGCTGTCGTTGCAATTGTATCTAACTTCTCATAACGAAAGAATGGCGCTAGGTACTGGGTTGTACCCGGAAGAATAAGTGGTAATACATCATAGCCAATTTCAGTATAAACACCGTAATTTGAGCTACCAATGGTTTCACCTTTTTCTGCACTTAAAACACCTGCATTAGACACATGCCCCCAAGAACCCAAAGTACGGAATTCTAAGCCACGGTATTTCCATTCTACATGTGCTTCATACAGCTGAGTAAATACGTCTACATCAAACTCATCTTGGCCAGAATTACCTAAGTAAGCTGAAGTACCAAAGGTAACGCCTGGTAATGCTGCTGGCGCATAATCTAAGCGACCCACGAATGCCATATCTTCATTTATTGCTTTCGAGCCTTTTTGGCGACCACCACGAATACCATCAGAACTAAAGTTACTACCTTTCAAGCCACTAACAGCATACATCGTATAACTTAAATCAGGGACAATTTCACCGAATAGACCCACACCTATTTCACGCCAAGTACTTGGAATAATTGCTCGCTCAACTTCTGGGCGATTATTACCAAAAAAGAAAGGCGGTTCATGTATTTGGTTAATAAAACCCATTGGCAATAACACCATACCAGCACGGACATTAAGCATAGGATCTAATAAGAAATCTAAAGTTGCTAGTTCAACAGATACCGACCCACCTTTAGCTGTTGAGGAATGCTCGAACTCTATTTCACTATTAAAAATGATAGAGTCGGTAAATTTATAACCCACATACAGCACTAAACGCTCCATATCGGCATTATTTTTATCATCTGGACCTTTATCATCAACAAAGGTTTGGAAATTAACTTCACCATACCCCCCAATTGATAAACCTTGATCCACTTGGTAAACCTTAGAGGCAGCTGGCCCTAATCCATATGAACTCTTAAGTTCTTTTTCTTCTGGAATAACTAAAGCAGTGCGCATTGTTTCTACCACTTCTGTTAAAGCATCGGTCTTATGCTCCAATTCTTTCAATTCGGCATTAGTTAGGCTTTGCGCATGCCCTTCTTCGGAATCCACTGCAACAGTAGAAGCTTGAGAAGCTTCTAAACTTTTCTTCATAGCATCTAGCTGCACTTGCTGGGCTTCAATAATCTTCCACATCTCTTCCATAGTGGGTGGTTTATCAGCCGCATTTACTGCATTACTTGCCAGCAAAAGAGCTGCACACATGGCTAATGATTGTTTACCGACATTCATCGTTTATATTCCTGCAAAATATTCTAAAAAACGCAGTATATAGACAAACAAAGCTAAATGCAAACGATTCGCAATTACCTTTGTTTTTAGAAAATTACTCCTTAATTTACCAAAGAAAAACCCCGTCCTTGTTAAGGAATGCAATCTTAAGTTTACGTTCTAATGCCTGTATGGAGTTTACGGAATACAGGGAGCGCAGTGCATTCAACGTCCCGTATTCCACAAGCTTCATACGGGCTTCACAAAGTTTCGGGTTTTATTGAAATCTTGTTCCTAAGCATAAAATAAGATCGACACAATGGGACGCAGCACTTTATCCTCCCTATAAAATGCAGGCTAAAGAGACCGTGAAAGTATTGTGCTTTTAGCCTTCCCCCTTGAGAAGGAGGGATTGAGGGGGATCTATAAAAACATAGGTCATTGTTAATTAAATATCAAACCTCCCCTAGCCCCTCCTTGATAAGGAGGGGAATTATACTGAACTGAAGTTTCCCAGTTTTTAGGGGGGTATATCGGCAGGTAGGGCCATTTATTAATAGGTTTGCCCCATTTCACTCAACCTCAACGAATAATCGTACAACCCTATGTATTGCTACAGTTAGCTTTCCATTTATTGGGAGACTTCAGTACTGAATACTTTCACAGCTTCTAAAGACCTGCGCCCCAAATAATTTCCCACGCTATTTCATGCGCGCTCCTAACTACAAAATCTGTCCTGGAAACAGCGCTAATAATGATTCGGTATTTACTACTGGTAATTGCACTTCTAAATTAACCTGTCCAGCGAAATCCTTAGTAGTAATGACCCCGGAACATTTAGCTAGTTGATATTCAAAATGCTGTAGATCTTTATAATCTAAGGTGAAGTGCACACTCGCTAATTCAATAAACTCTGTTATATCTGCTACACCGATCACTTGTTTAGCAGCATTACCGTACGCACGAGTTAACCCGCCTGCCCCCAACTTAATTCCACCAAAATAACGCACAACCACAATAAGGACATTAATCAGATCATGGCCTTCAATATATTGATAAATAGGTTTCCCAGCAGTACCTGATGGCTCACCTGCATCATGAAACCGGCACACATCTCCTTGATCAGTTCTTATACGGTAGGCAAAGGCAATATGATTTGCTCCACTATGCTCATTACGTAAATCATGCAAATAAGCAAGCGCCTCACTTTCACTAAAACAAGGATAAATAAAACCGAGAAAACGTGACTTCTTTATCACTTCTTCAATATTGCTAGGAGAATTAACACAGCGCACTCAACGACTCCTAGAAAAATTGCTATGATAGTTGGTTGCCCTTCGACTCAAACACCATATATGGCGAACTTTAATACTCATCTTTTCGTTGCCGCTAGTGCAAGCAGCTTTGCCGCTGCCACTTTATTCAATACAAATTTCATAGACTTATTTGATATTCCCTGGTTTATTTTTTTAGGCACGATAGGCGGATTATTGCCTGATATCGATTCAGATAACTCAAGCCCACTAAAAATACTGTTCACCTCACTAGCAACGCTTATTTCCATGCTCGCCATCCTTGCTTATCATGGCCAGTATAAAGTGCAGCACGTGTTTATTATTGCTAGCTGCACCTTTTTTCTAGTGCGCTATCCGATCCTAGCTCTATTTAAAAAGGCAACTGTACATCGCGGTGCTTTTCACTCAATTTTATGTGCTATTTTATTTACTTTACTGACGACTTTTAGCGTTTACTACTTACTGAATACAGGCATTATTTTTGCATGGCTTAGCGGACTTTTTATTGGTTTTGGCTTTATTGTTCACTTACTGCTCGATGAATTGTTTAGTGTAGATCTAGGTAATGTACAGCTGAAACGCTCATTTGGCACGGCCTTTAAACTTTTCAGTGTGAAATATTTAAGCGCATCATTAGGTATGTTTATCAGTTGTGCTCTGCTGTATTTATTTACGCCTGAATTTCCTTTTACTATGAGTTGGAGGCCTTAATAATGACAAATTTTGCATTAGATACCATGACTTCAACTTTAGAAAAAAACTTTTTAAGACTGACGTGATAACCTAAATGACGATTACCAATCACCCATAATTCACCACCCTGTTTCAATACTTTTTTAGATTGCTCAAACATGCGCAAAGCAATATGCCCGCCAATCGTATTTTGCTGATGAAAAGGGGGGTTACACAAAATTAAATCTATCGATTTATCTTCAAAATCAGTTAAAGCATCGTCTGCCTGAAAACTGGCACTAACGGTTGTCACTGTCTGCTTAAAGTTTTCTTCTGCTGATGCAACAGCCATAAAAGATTCATCGACAAAATGCAGCTGTGCATTAGGGTTTTTCTCAGAAAATATCAGTCCTACCACGCCATTACCACAGCCTAAATCGACTACTTGCTGATATTTGTCATCTTGCGGTAAATGCTCTAGGAAAAAACGCGTGCCAATATCTAAACTTTTATGTGAAAAAATATTGGCATGATTACAAATCTGGTACTGCGTATTCTCCAACGGGTAATAAACAGGATAAGGATTAATCGGCACAACATGATCCATATCAACTTGTGCATAAATTAAACGCGCTTTTTTAACCGCTTTAGAGGGTCTAGTTTCCCCTAAATAACGCGCCATAAGCTGCCACACAGAGGCAGGTAGATTCTTCACCATACCAGCGACAATCACTTGAGTATTCACTGTTAAATTATCTTGCAAGCGTATTAGCATATCCTCTAAAAACGCCAATGTTTTAGGCGCTTTAATTAAAATAAAATCAAACTTATCTTGCGGTAATACCAAACTATCAAACAAACGTACCGTAGTAAGGTCTATTTGATTTAACGCTAAATTTTTACGAGTTGCGGCTTGCGAGATAAACGAATCAGACACGACACTTGGTTTATACGCACTTAAAGCCACCGCTAAAGCGCCAAAGCTATCATTAACAATCAACACGCTAGGCTGACCATCTAAATCTAATTTTCCCGCTACATCCTGTAATAAATATTCATCTGCCGCATCCCAAGCTTGTAATTTTTCATTCTTTTCTATTGGAAAGCGCAATACTTGAAAACGCCCTTGGGCAACGTGCATAGTGGTTTCTGTCATTTTTACCTTACCTCAAGAGCTGCACGATAACATTGAACAGCCCGCTTTAGTTCGCGCCCAGTCAGGTCGCTTCTCAGCCCAAGCTTGATGTTCAGGCTGTTCATCATAAGGATGACGTAATACTTCCAACAATTCTTGCACCATACTATGATCACCCTGCTCCGCTTTATCTATAGCCAGCTGCGCTAAATAGTTGCGTAATACATACTTTGGATTGACTGCATTCATCGCTAGTTTTCGACTTGAATCATCACTCTTATCTTGCTGTACTCGAGCAACATAACGACGTAACCAAGCAATAATATCCATTTTAACCGCCTCAGTTAATTGCTCAGGCTGATAATAAGCCGCAGATAACTGAATCAGTAACTCCGCATCACTTAACTCAGTTTCAGTTGAAATATCCGCTAATAAACGATAAAAAATAGTCATATCCGTTTCAGTTAAAACCAATACTTTCACTAAGTCATCGATCAGTGCCTTATCCGTTTGCGCATCATAAACTTGCAAGCCTAACTTCTCTGCCATCATTTCCTGATAGCCTTCAATAAAGGCTTTACTGTAAATATTCAACCCCTCCTGCAAAGGCTCGACTTGTTCAATCAATGGATAAATCGCATTGGCCAATTGGGTTAAATTCCACGCTGCAATCTGCGGCTGATTACCAAAACGATAGCGTCGATGCTCTCTATCCGTGGTATTAGGCGTCCAATCAGGATCATAATTATCCAGCCACCCATAAGGGCCATAATCAATCGTTAAGCCTAAAATCGACATATTATCGGTATTCATCACGCCATGCACAAAACCAACACGTTGCCAATGGACAATCATTTCTGCCGTTTTAGCACACACCTCATGAAACCAAGCTTGATAAACATCAGCGCTCGGCTCGCCTAAATGCGGAAAATCGGTACGAATCGTGTAATCTACTAACTCACGCAACAGCTCTATATTTTGCCGCGCTGAATGAATTTCGAAACTACCAAAGCGCACAAAGGACGGCGCAACCCGACAAACAACGGCACCCAATTCAGCACGCGGATTACCATCGTAAAACATATCCCGCACGACTTGCTCGCCTGTCGTCACCAGACTTAAAGCGCGGGTGGTAGGCACGCCTAAATGAAACACCGCTTCGCTGCATAAAAACTCGCGCACAGAAGAACGCAGAACGGCTAATCCATCCGCAGTACGCGAATACGGTGTTAATCCCGCACCTTTTAGTTGCAAAGCCCAACGCTGACCTTTTTGATTAATCACTTCACCTAAATTAATCGCTCGACCATCACCTAATTGCCCCGCCCAATGACCGAATTGATGCCCGCCATAACACATCGCATAAGGCTCCATTCCCTTTGCTTTTTGGCTACCAGAAAACACTTGAGTAAAATAATCACTCAAACAGTCCGTTTCTGACAGATCAAACAACTCAGCTACTTCTTGAGCATGTGCAACTAATTTCGGATTGCTAACAGACGTAGGTGAGACTAATGAATAACAAGCCTCTTTAACTTGCCGTCTAGGCGTATGCCCTATGGTCTTATCGGCAGGCAATTCTTGTATAAAACGGTTATCGAAATTTAATTGATCAAGTTTAGATTGCATTATAAAAATAAAGTGTCTATTACTTAATCTAGGTTGGCATTATATTTTGCCGCTAATTAAGTAATAGGTTAAAAAGTATGCCCAATATTACCAGTAATCAGGTACTTTCCCAATCAGCTAAGCAATATTGGCTTCACTGGCTATTTGCCATAATTTGGAATGCCATGACTTGGTTTGCCATCATTAAAGGCGGTGACAATATATTAAAAGCATTCGAGGCCAACCCAGTTTTTTACTTTTTTGCGTTATTTCCTTTTATTGGCTTATGGATCATTGTTATCGCCATCAAGGAAACCTTAGCTTGGTATAAGTTCGGCAAAACCCCAGTCACATTAAACCCATTCCCCGCTCAAGTTGGCAATCTATGCGCAGGCTATATTGATTTACCGATACCAGCAAAAAATGCACCACAAGCCGTCCTTAGCCTAAGCTGTATACGCCGCTATATATCCCGTAGCCACGACGGTAAACATAGCACGCGTGAAGAGGCCATATGGCAGGATCGTTTGACTTTAAAGCCAGACAATTACCGCAAAAGTATCCGTTTAAATTTTGCATTCCCCCCCCCTGCCCACTTGCCGGCAAGCGAGGAAAAAAGCGATAGCTATCACCTGTGGAAGTTAAATATACGCATCGCCGTACCCGGCCTTGACTATGATCGCATTTTTGAGTTACCACTAATAGCAGCTGGTCAAGACGCCATAGCTACAAATAGTCGTATTCAAGCAAAAACATCGACTATTATTGAGCATCGAGATACCGAAATAGGAAGTATTCCAGAAATCACAAAAACCACTAATGGTACTAAGTTTCACTATGGTTATGGCCGCGCTAAAGTCGTTGCTTTTGCTTTAATCCTTATGGGAGCTTTTTTTGCAGTATTTGCTCATTATTTCTTTGCTGGCTTCCAGAATTTTTTACCTACAACAACAAGCTTAATGATTTTTTTAGCTTACTTGACTGCTTTGATAATTTTTCTTCTAGGGCTCTTTTTAATTGCCAATAGCCTTAGCACTGAAGTCAACTTAATGGGTGTTAGCAAACAACAACGCACCTTTGGATTTTTGCTAGAAGAAAAAATAGAAGCTAAGGATATTGTCGATATAACCGTCGAAAAGAACGGCTCATCAACGTCTGGAAATACAACTAAAGTTTGGTTTTGCCTCAAACTTATTACCCGTGATGGTAAAAAGATAGAGGTTGGAGATAGCTTAGAAGGACAAAGTTATGCCGAGCAAATCAGGCAAGAAATGCTTTCTGCTTTAGGCTTGTCATGGAAGCCAGCCATATTAACTACGCCTATAAATGAAGTAACCCCTATCCCAACATGGCTTTACTGGTTGAGGGCATTCTTCTCTAAAAAACAAAGTGAACGTCCACTTTCAATTTGGTTACGTTGGCCTAAAAAACTTTTATCTAATACATTTTTAATTGCCTTCATATATGACATGCACCTTTTATTCCCTCAAGCCACCGACTTTGTAAGTAAGTTATTGCCATAAAAATATACACATAATTAAATAAGTTGATCGCTAATACTCACTTATACACAGATATTCAGTTTTTTCAGGTCAATAAAGGCCTAATTTAAACCTAAAAAACTATAGTTTTCACAGACAAATAGATGGCTACACATTACCTAAAAAGAACAAAAAAAACCCTAAAAAACCAACTAATACAATCAGTTACCTACGTAAAAAAATAATTATATGTATTCATACCATTGCTTTTAAATTACTATTTACTGCCTGTACTTAATAATATATTTTAAATTTGTGGAAAAACTTTGTCGATTACCCTATAGTGAGAGGCGTTACAGATTTTGTTATTGGTAGTAAAAAGTTTCTTTCCTCGCATATCTTCTGAGTTTCCCTCTTTCATTAGCTGTATACAACACTTTAATTTTTTAATTTTTTAGGTATTAAGTTCTATGGCTACAGGCACTATAAAATGGTTTAACGAGTCCAAAGGTTTTGGTTTTATTTCTCAAGATGATGGCGGTGCAGATGTATTTGTACATTTCAGCGCGATTCAAGGAACTGGCTTCAAAACTTTGAACGAAGGTCAAGCAGTTACTTATGATGTAGAAAACGGCCCTAAAGGTCCTCAAGCAACTAGCGTTGTAGCATCTTAAGTTCGACCTAATCGGTTTACCGAATAAATGGAACCTCGCTTAGGCGGGGTTCTTTTTTTGTAGCTACTATGAAATCATCACCGCTAGAAGAGGAACACTATTGAAAAGGCTATTTGTTGGCAATTTACCCTCAAACACCACTGTAAAAGAATTTGAAGCCCTGTTTGCCCAGTTTGGCACAGTGCGCTCATCTGAACTTATCACTGATATTTTTACTGATGAATGCAAAGGATTTGGCTTTATCGGCATGGAAGGTCATGAATCTCGCGCTGCTATTGCAGGCTTAGATGGCAAAAATTTTAACGGAAACTCGTTAAGAGTAGGCTTTGAATCGCCTAAATCAAGACGCCGCTAGCTTAATAAAATAACGAGCAATAGCCCCAAAAGTGGTATCTGGGGCTATGCTTGTATGCCCTCCCTCATATAGATTTACCAGCCTTGCTCTAGGCTAACTTCTCAATATAGTCAATAATAAACTGAATACTGCGTTGACCATTGTATTCATTAATATCTAATTTATAAGCAATTTTAACTTGGCGCAACCCTAGCCAATACTCCGGTCGCTCAACAAAAAAAGCAATTCCATCAATCAGTAATTCCTTTTCTGCTTGCCGTAATACTAATTTCAAATGCTGCTGACCAACAATGCGCGACTGCACGACATCAAATACGCCATGAAATAATGGCTCAGGAAATTCTTGCCCCCACGGGCCAGCGCTTTTTAATAACTCACAAAAGCCTAGCGTCATTTCCGCTTCCGTCAATTCACCGTCGCTATACACTTTCTGGTCCAAATCAACATCCACTAAACGTTGTTTAACAGCTTTATCAAAAGCCAGCATAAACACAGGGTAATCATGCAACTGTATGCTTAAACCAGCCGCCATAGCATGACCGCCAAACTTAGTCAGCACTTTAGGGTGAGCAACGGCAATATCACTAAGCACATCACGAATATGAACCCCAGGAATAGAACGCGCTGAACCTTTAATTTCACCATTATCCGCATTAGCAAAAGCAATCACGGGGCGATTTAAACGGTCTTTAATGCGTGATGCCAAAATCCCAATAACCCCCTGATGCCAATCCTCATTGTAAATACAGACACCTGCGGCTAAATGTTGCGCATCAAAAGCTTTCATTTCTTTTAATAAGGACATCGCCTCTTGCTTCATTTGTCCTTCGACTTCACGCCGATCACTATTCAACTCATCCATTTTCAGCGCTAGGTTTTTGGCTAGCACAGCATCGCCAGACATCAAGCATTGAATACCGACACTCATATCATCCATGCGTCCCGCTGCATTTAATCGCGGACCAATGGCAAAACCTAAATCCGAAGAAGCTAAGCTATGCAAATTACGGCCAGCTATTTCCACTAGCGCTTTAATGCCTGCATGCCCTTTACCAGAGCGCATACGCAATAAACCTTGATGCACTAAAATTCGATTCACTCGATCTAAAGCAACGACATCTGCAACCGTCCCTAAAGCCACTAGATCTAATAATTGCGCTAGATTGGGTTCAGTTATTTTATTCTTAATATACCAACCTTGCTCACGCAGCCGACTACGCAATGCCATCAGCACATAAAACATCACCCCAACCCCCGCCAAAACTCGACTTGGAAATTCATCATCGGGTAAATTAGGATTTACAATGGCATCAGCAGCAGGTAATTGCTCGCCAGGCAAGTGATGATCGGTCACTAGCACTTGCATACCCGCTTTTTTCGCTACCTCTACTCCCGCAAGACTAGAGATACCGTTATCCACAGTAATTAACACATCCGCTTGCTTAGCAATCACTAGCTCAGTAATTTCTGGAGTTAAACCATAACCATACTCAAAACGGTTAGGCACAATAAAGTCTACATGCTTAAAGCCTAATAATTGCAATCCTAATATAGCCACAGCACAACTGGTCGCACCATCTGCATCAAAATCAGCAACAATCACGATCTTCTTCTGCAAATCAAGCGCAGCAATCAGATAAGTGACCATTTCTTCCATTCCCGTTAATAGCCAAGGCGAAGGGAGTTGTGCCAAACCATACTGTAATTCAGTATCTGATTTAATGCCACGCGCCAAATAGATACGCTTAAGCACGGGATTTATTTCAGTAAGACTCGTTTGCCTACCTAAAAGAGGACGTTCAACAATTTTCTTGGTAATACCGTGATAGTGCATATTATTTTTTATTATTATTCAAAATATTCGCAATCGGCATTGGCTTGCCAAGATGGTAACCCTGAACATAATCAACACCAATTTCACGCAACTTTTCTAAAACCTGATCATTTTCCACAAACTCAGCAATCGTTTCCAAGCCCATAACATGGCCAATCTGATTAATTGATTTCACCATTTCATAATCAATCGGGTCATCCAGCATATCTTTTACAAACATGCCGTCAATCTTTAATACATCAACTTGTAAGTTTTTCAAATAAGCAAAGGAAGAAAGGCCGCTGCCAAAATCATCCAAAGAAAATTGACAGCCAAACTTAGATAACGTTTTCATAAATACCGTAGCATCCTGCAAATTCGCTATCGCTGCCGTCTCAGTAATTTCAAACTTAATTTTCTCAGTGGGAACATCACTACTTTCAAATTGATGAATAATATAGTCAAGTACCGCCTCATCACCTAAAGATTGACCGGATAAGTTAATAGCAATTGATCCAATATGCTGTATTTGGTCAGCATGACAACTTAGCCATTGCAAGGTATGCTGCACCACCCAACGATCAATACGTGTTGCTGAATTATAGCGCTCGGCAGCAGGTAAAAAAGCACCCGGTGGGATAATTGTTCCATCCTGCATTTTCAATCGCAATAACACCTCGTAACCCATTTTAAGCTTCTTATTTAACATGGGTACAATGGGCTGTACATAAAGCAAAAACCGGTCATTATCTAGCGCATCACTAATTTCACTACTCCATTTAATCTCGCCTTTACGCTGTTTCAAACGTTCACTATTTTCCGTATGCACTTCAATTCGATTACGCCCTGCATCTTTTGCGGCATAACACGCGCTATCCACTTGACTTAGAATTTCTTGACTATCTTTAGTGTGTTGATCAATAATCGCTAAACCGATACTAACGCCAATGGTAAAAGTATGCTCTTCCCAATGAAACCGAAAGCCCTCCAGCGCACGAATAACATGCTCAGCCGCTTGATTTGCTTGGACTATACCGCAATGCTCCATCAAAATAGAAAATTCATCACCACCCAAACGCGCTAAAGTATCACGCGAACGAATATTTTCTTGCATTAAACTGCCAACTTGGCGCAACAGTTCATCCCCAGCGACATGCCCGCAAGTATCATTAACCACTTTAAACTGGTCTAAATCAAGAAAGCAAAGCGCATGCGAATCCCTTTCTCGCTTAGCCGAATCAACCACTCGCTTTAAGCGCCCCTCAAATTCCCGCCGATTAACCAAGCCGGTTAATAAATCATGACTGGCCTGATAATTAGTTTCTTCGCGTATGCGTTTCGCTTCGGTGACATCTTCTTGAATGGCGACAAAATGCGTGATATTTCCCGACTCATCAAACATGGGGCAAATATGCTCACTGGCCCAAAATAACTCCCCATTTTTCTTACGGTTCTGTAATTCCCCGCGCCACTCATTACCTGCCAGCAAGGTGCCCCATAAATCTTTATAAACACTCACAGGGGTATGCCCCGAACTAACCATACTCGGCCACTTACCCTTAATTTCATCACTGCTATAACCTGTGATCTCCGTAAATTTTGGATTCACATACTCAACGATACCTTCTTTATTGGTTATTACCACTCCATTTGGGCTATGCGTCACCACCAAAGAAAGTTTCTCCATTTTGAGCCTAGCGGCTTTAGTGAGGGTAATATCCTGAGAAATCCCTTCAACCGCAATTACTTTTCCTTTTTTATTGAATAGGGGTGCTTCAACAATACGTAAAGTATGCAGCCCCCCATTTTTATGTGCTACTTCCAACTCATAAGGAGGAACTATTTCACCTCGAATCGACCGCTCAGTATACGTTTGAGCCAGATGATTCAATTCGGTATCAGGTAGGTACGTCGTATAATGTGCTGAAAACTCTTTAGGGGTATATCCTAATATGCTTTCAATAGAAGGGCTTACATAGGTAAATACACCTTCCACATCATGCGCATACATAATATAGTCATCTCTAACGCCCTCTACTAAACGCCGAAATTTACGTTCACTTTCATTTAGCAATTTAGATTGTTTACTTATTTCATCAGCCTTATCTGCCACTTCTTGCTTAATACGCTGCTCACGCCCTGCAATATTTAACAGAAAAGCTCCCGTCAAACTTAAGACAAAAAAGCTCGCCGTAATCAACCAATAGAATAGCCACGAAGAGTACTGCCCGACAAACTCAGGAGAAGGAGAAGGACGATAACTAAATTGCCACTGCCTCTCTCCTATCTGTAGCACTTTATTTACCACTAAATCTTGATACCCAAAAACCTCTGACCGCTTTTGATTTTTAGCGCTATTAAATAAAATTTTAGTAGGCTTCCCTGTAATATCAGTAATTTGTAAATCTAACCACTGCTTATCAAAGGAATTTAATAACCGACCAAACAAATGATCATAAGTGTACATATGTGCCGCTAAAGCGACGATACTATCACCCGAAAAGATCGGCAATACACGAACAAATCGCTTGCCTGGCTGAGCCTGAAGCTCCTCTAATATGGCCGGCATAATAATTGAGGATTTAACACGTTGCATGTATTCACATAAAGCACCACGCTCAACACCAAAACACATATCAAAATTATTAACGCCCTCCCGCTCCTTAAGAACAGATACATATTCCACGGGAACTTGTGAATATTTAATGGCAAAATATCCCTCACGCTGCATAGCACGTATAACCTCGCCTTGACTATCTAGCTCAACAATATCGCCATGCAACCGCTCATAGTCCAAACGGTTCTTATTAGGCAAATACTTCGCCCATGCTACTGCATAAATATTCTCTCGATAATCTGGAAACTGAGCTATGTAATGATCAAAATCTTTTTGATTCAACTGCATATTATTCTGAAAATAAGCACGCATTGATCGCAATAAGGTTTCATGCTCTTCTAATTCACCTTTAATCATAATATGCATCATTTCAGCATTTGCTTCAAATCGATTTAATGCCTGACTTTCCTCGGTTTTCCGAGCGTATTGCAAAACAAAAAGCAAGGCTAAAAATAATATCAGCATTGGCACAACAACCGACCCCACTCGATTACGCCAATTTAATTTAGGTTTAGCGAATAAAATCAGGGTGATTGGGGTAAAGACAACAATACCTAATGCACTACCGACCCACCAAATAACCAAAGAATCTAACCAAGTATCTGCATTCAAAACGCCTATTAATAAATCAGCTGCAACGGACAATAAAGCAGGAAAAAATGAGGAAATAGCGCCTGCTATCAGAAAAAACTTAAGAATATCTTGTTCATGTACCAACAACGTAGGCCACAGCTTAAATTTAACTAATAGATACTTTCCCAGCCAAGCATGAAACACCGCTTGCCCGCCAATAATGACACATAACACAATCGCGGTATTATCATCCAGACCTATTAATCCTACAGCAACAAGAAAATCAGCCAAAAACACACCGGGCAATAAGCGATACCCCCAAATCAAGACAGCACCTAAAGCTATGCCAGCAGGCGCCCATAAGGGGGTTGCACCGCTCGGCGGCAAAGACAAAGCAAGTGTGAGCTGCCCAGCAATAAAATAGCAAATAACCAACAGTACATTGCCTATCAACACATTTCTAATCATTTTCAATTACAAAATCCTTAAGTAATTACTAGGCCGAAAAGTAAGGGGAAATTATCTGAGATAAGTATAACAAAAGCTTGCACGTTAATAATTACTTAACTGATGTTACGCATGCCCTATAAAATTCTAACATTACAACCGCCTCTGTATTACCAAGCAAGAGTGATTGAAACAATAAAGGAATAATATTCAATATTAAAACGGCGTAACATCAGCTATTAAGCCGATTATCAATAATACTTTGCACCACTTCTGGATCTGCTAGAGTTGAAGTATCGCCCAAAGTATCCACTTCATTGGCCGCAATCTTGCGCAAAATTCGGCGCATAATTTTGCCTGAACGCGTTTTAGGCACCTGCGCAGACCACTGGATTAAATCAGGACTCGCAATCGGGCCAATATCCGCACGCACCAAATCAACCAGTTCTTTTTTTAATGCCTCAGTGCCTTCAGTACCCACATGCAAAGTCACATAAGCATAAATCCCTTGCCCTTTAATATCATGCGGATAACCAACGACCGCAGATTCAGCGACTAAAGGATGTTCATCAATAGCTGATTCGACTTCTGCCGTACCCATACGATGCCCAGAAACATTAATAACATCATCCACACGCCCAGTAATCCAGTAATAACCGCGCTCATCACATCGTGCGCCATCACCAGTAAAATAATAGCCGGGGTAATTTTTAAAATAGGTATCAATAAAACGCTGATGGTCGCCGTAAATACTACGCGCTTGACCAGGCCAAGGCCGCTCTAATACTAAGACACCTTCAGCACCATCTTCAATCACAATCCCTTCATTGCTAAGGATCGCCGGCTTTACACCAAAAAACGGGCGCGAGGCCGAGCTAGGTATTAATTCCGTCGCACCCGGCAATGGCGTAATTAAAATACCGCCCGTCTCAGTTTGCCACCAAGTATCAACAATCGGACAGTTTTCCTTACCCACCAATTCATAATACCAATCCCATGCTTCTGGGTTGATGGGTTCGCCCACCGAACCCAAGACCCGCAAACTACTACGATCGGTATTTTCTAAGTATTGATCACCTTGCGCCATTAATGCTCTCAGTGCCGTTGGTGCGGTATAGAAAATATTCACTTGATGTTTATCGACCACCTGCCAAAAGCGGCTCGCATCTGGATAAGTTGGCACACCTTCAAATAATAAAGTCGTCGCGCCATTACATAAAGGCCCATAAATCATATAGGTATGACCAGTAATCCAGCCTATATCAGCCGTACACCAATAAATCTCACCCTCTTGATAGTCGAAGATATATTTATGCGTGATCGCCGCATAAAGCAAATAACCGCCCGTTGTATGCAATAAACCTTTAGGTTGCCCAGTAGATCCTGAGGTATATAAAATAAACAGCGGGTCTTCGGCATCCATCCATTCAGGCTCACAATCAGCAGATACTTCTGACATCGCTTGCTGATACCAAACATCCTGCGCATCATTCCACGCGACTGTATTGCCACTGTTTTTAATCACCACAACACTTTGCACGCAAGGACAGGATGCCACTGCTTTATCAACTGTTGCTTTTATAGGAATGATTTTACCACCACGATAACCTTCATCCGCACAGATGACTAACTTACAATCAGAATCATTAATCCGGTCTTTTAAAGCTTCTGCGGAAAAACCACCGAAAACAATCGAATGCACTGCACCAATACGTGTGCACGCTAAAATAACGGCCGCAGATTCGATAATCATCGGTAAATAAATACACACCCGATCACCTTTTTGCACGCCCCGTGCTTTTAAGACATTGGCAAACCGACAGACCTCTTGATGCAATTCTCGATAAGTCATTTTCTTATCATTGGCAGGATCATCGCCCTCCCAAATCAAAGCAACTTGATCACCACGCGTAGCTAAATGTCGATCCAGACAATTAACGCTGACATTAAGCTTACCGCCTTCAAACCATTTAATTTCCCCTTTAGAATAATCATATTCCATGACCTTATCCCAAGGTTGTTGCCAATCTAAAAAATTCTCTGCTTGTTCTGCCCAAAAAGCTTCCGGATCATCAATTGATTGTTGATATAAGGCGAGATATTGCTCATTATTAATATGCGCCTTTTCTGCAATTTCCGGTTTAACAGGATAACGCTGATGTTCGTAGGTGTGATGATTCGACATATACTATTCCTTCGTTCCCACGCTCCGCATGGGAATGCATTTTGTGATGCTCTGCGTCACGAAACGCGAAGCGTTACTATCAGTTCCCACGCAGAGCATAGGAACCAGACTTCTTTAATTTAGAAAAAACCCAAGGGGTTAATATCATAACTAACCAGCATATTTTTAGTTTGCTGATAATGATCGAGCATCATTTTATGATTTTCCCTACCAACCCCAGACTTTTTATAACCCCCAAAAGCCGCATGCGCAGGGTAATGATGATAACAGTTCACCCAAACACGCCCCGCTTGAATTCCGCGCCCCATTCGATAAGCCCGATTGGTATCGCGCGTCCATAAACCAGCTCCTAAACCAAATTCAGTATCATTGGCAATTTCCAGCGCTTCAGCTTCATCTTTAAAAGTGGTCACTGAAACAAACGGTCCGAAAATTTCCTCCTGAAAAATACGCATTTTATTATGCCCTTGCATAATCGTCGGCTGAATATAATAACCTTCACCAAATTCACCTGCCAACACTTCAACATCGCCACCTATCAGTAATTCAGCCCCTTCATCTTGGCCAATCGCAACATAGCTTAAGATTTTATCAAATTGCTCTTTTGATGCCTGTGCACCGACCATAGTTTCAGTATCAAGTGGATTGCCGCGTTTAATTTTCTGTACACGCTCAATAACTTTTGCCATAAACGCGTCATAAATAGATTCTTGGACTAATAAACGCGATGGACAAGTACACACTTCGCCCTGATTAAAAAAGGCAAGTACCGCGCCTTCAACGGCTTTACTAATAAAGTCACCCTCTTGATCTAAAACATCCTCGAAGAAGATATTAGGTGACTTCCCACCCAATTCTACGGTTGAAGGAATGATATTTTCTGCCGCACATTTTAAAATATGCGCACCCACTGGCGTTGAACCCGTAAATGCAATTTTGGCAATACGCGTGCTGGTTGCTAATGCCTGACCTGCTTCAGCACCATAACCATTAACAACATTCAAAACACCTGCCGGCAATAAATCACCCACCACTTCCATTAATACTAAAATAGACGCTGGCGTTTGCTCTGCTGGCTTCATCACCACACAGTTACCCGCCGCTAAAGCAGGCGCTAATTTCCAGCAAGCCATTAATAAAGGAAAATTCCACGGAATAATTTGCCCCACGACACCTAATGGCTCATGAAAATGATAAGCCACCGTGTTTTCATCAATTTCACCAATCGTGCCTTCTTGGGCACGAATACAACCGGCAAAATAGCGAAAATGATCAGCACATAAAGGCACATCTGCGGCTAAAGTTTCACGCACTGCTTTACCATTATCCCAAGTTTCTGCTACCGCTAATTTTTCCAAGCTTGCTTCGATACGATCTGCAATTTTTAATAAGATATTCGACCTTGCGGTGACCGATGTTTTACCCCAAACTTCTTTAGCCTGATGCGCCGCATCTAAAGCCAACTCTATATCTTCTTCGGTAGAGCGAGGAATCTCACAAAAAACCTGACCATTCACGGGACTTATATTTTCAAAATATTGTCCTTTTACCGGTGGAACCCATTTCCCTCCAATAAAATTCCCATAACGCGCTTTAAAATCAACTTTGCTATCAGCTTGGTTCGGTGCGGCATAAATCATGATTTTCACTCCTGTCAAATTGTTATTTTCTAACGGTCTTAGTTAACTGTCACTCTGAATCAGTGTACAGATAAGCATGGCCTATATGTCTTCCTGATTGCCCATAACCCTCAGCCATGGTTAAAATAAACTAATCCGCCTAAATTCAATTACTTACATATTGGCACATGAGCCATTTTTTTTATGACACTAAAAATGGAGTCCATTTTTGTGGTTTTTTTGTTATTTCTAGCAGAGCTAAAAGTAACAGCCTCACGTATTTACTGAGGTTGCTGCATTGAACTGGGCTGAATAATAGCTGAGACTTGTAAGTAATCAGGTATGTCTTTGTCTAATGGCCAAGTGGTCCCCGTCGGTTATTCACTGCCTTCTAAAAACACCACATCAGAAATATCTTTCGCCAAATGCTCTGTCATCTTCAATAAACTAAACAATTGCTTCAATGACAGTTGATTCAGCTTATCTTCACTACCATAGCGCAAAGCAAACAGTTTATTCTGCCGGCCTTGCGGATAGGTCGTTTTGATTTCAGCTATTTTCTGGGTAATTAATTCTCTAGCTTGCTGTATTGCCGTCTCATTTTTATTCAGATTTGGCTTTATCTTGGACTTAATCGGCTCGACATTAACCTTCGACTCTATAGCCTGACGCATAGCTGCCAAACGCTTACTCTTACCTAAACCAACAACCAAACTGGCCTCTTGAATATTAACTCTGGATTTTTCAGTCATATTGCTTAAACAGAAAATTTATTAGCTTGCCACTTTTTCAGCGCATTAATATACAACTCACCTTCAACTGCCCTTACCCGCGCGCCTAGACTGTCTACAGTATCACCTACTAAAACAGGCACTTCCTGCTGCAATAAAACTGGTCCGGTATCGTAGCTTGCATCAATCACCTGCACAGATGCTCCACTTACTTCCTCACCCGCGTCTAATACCCCCGCATGAACAAAATCACCATACATTTTATGACCACCGTGTTTAGGTAAAAGCGAAGGGTGAATATTGAGTATTTTATTATTGAATGCCTGCAAAGTTTGAGCGCCAATTTTTTTCATATAGCCTGACAAAACCACAATATCAGTAGCTACCGAAATTAACGCATCTTTTATTGCCTGATCTTCATTATCAGGATGTGTTTTACCACTAATATGTAATACATCAATGCCATTTTCCAAACACCAAGGATAGATAGCTGTTGTTTTATTATTGGTAATTAACAACCCTATTTCAAAACCTTTTAATTCCTGTTCTTTAATCGCAGTAATAATTTGCCTAGCAGAACTACCGCCATGCGAGGCTAAAAAACTTATTTTCATCATTCACTCATTCTGTAAAAGTTAATAGGGTCAGTAACAGCCCGTTATTCAGCCATGCCTTTTATGACCGCCCATGCAGCTAATTTATCTGCATAACTCATTGCTGCAAAAGCGGGGCTAGTCGAAGGTAATTTGGTATAGTTTAAAGTCTGATTCGGTACTGACAATGCGCGCCATACATGTTTTTTATAAAGACTTTCAGCCGTACCACCATTAAAAAACACCCGACCAATCCCTTTATAGACATCAAAAAAATCTACAAAATCATTGACCGTAATCGAGTTTCTCTCGATCGCTGAATCTAAGCTACCTTGCCTTGTGCAAGATTTTAACACATCCCAAACAGCAATCTTTTGCTCTATCAATATTTGCTGCCCCTGCTGATAATCTAAGGCTACTCCTTGATTAAAAAGTGCGGCAATAATAGGCCAAAAAGCATTTCTAGGGTGCGCATAATATTGCTGATCAGCTAAAGAAGTAACACTTGGCATACTACCTAAAATAAGCGTGTGCGCCTGATCATTACCTAACAAATTAAACCCTTGAATCATTACTATTTGCCACACAGATAAATAACTAATACCAATCCCAATAAATAATCACTGTAATAGCCGTCATTCCCGAAATCTTTAATCGGGAGTCCATGCATACACTATAGATTTCTGCTAAAAGCAGTCAGGAATGACGGTTTCTCTTGGCGATATGAGTTTAAGTATAAAGCTATTAGGATTAGTATAACTATAGCACCTCAAACACTTCCAATAATTACTGATTTTAGCCCTATTTTTTGCGATAATGCTCACCCTTTATTGAATTATCTACTATCCTATTTAATTTACTAATCGTAGCACGCACGCCCTTTCCTCCTTTATTTTATTTATTACTAAACTATGTGGTTTAAAAATCTAGCTATTTACCGTTTAACTGAAACCTTTACTTTATCACCTACAGAACTTGAAGAAACAATGGACAGCATGCGCTTTAAGCCTTGTGCTGGACACGAAGAATTCAGTTATGGCTGGACATCTCCTCTAGGGCGCGGTTCAGACCAGCTTATTCATCAGTCAAATGGCTTTGTCATGCTGTGCGCCACTAAAGAAGAAAAAGTACTGCCTAGTAGCGTTATTAATGAAATGGTTGCAGATAAAATTGCAACTAAAGAAGAGCAAGAAGCGCGCAAACTTTCCAAAAAAGAGCGCACCGATATTAAAGACGAAATTATCTTCGAGCTTTTACCTCGCGCTTTTTCATTTTCTAAAAAAACCTTTGCTTATATTGACCCTAAAGGCGGCTGGCTAATTGTCGACGCGGCATCAGCAAAAAAAGCTGAAGATTTAATCAGTTATTTACGTAAAAACCTAGGCTCTTTACCATTAGTTCCAGTCAGCACAAAAGAAAAACCTATTAGCACCATGACTCAATGGTTACTAACAAATGAAACTCCGGCTGATGTATTGGTTGAAGATGAATGTGAATTACGCTCACCAGAAGAAGCAGGTGGAATTATTCGCTGCAAACGCCAAGACCTTGCAGCACCTGAAATCAAGAACCATTTAGACACTGGCAAACAAGTCATTAAATTGGCGGTTAGCTGGTCTGACCGTTTATCATTTATTGTCGACGAAAACCTATCCATCAAGCGCTTAAAATTCTTAGAACTCATTCAAGACCAAGTGGCCGATACGGAAAGTGACGGCGCTGAAGAGCAATTTGATGTTGATTTTACGATTATGTCACAAGAACTCAGCGCATTCTTGCCGCGCTTATTAGAGCTTTTTGGCGGCGAAAATTCTGCTAATGCTTAGGAACAAAAATTCAATAATACCCGAGTCTGACTTGTCTTTTGGCTCCACGACTGCGCTAGAAAAGCAGTTGCGTAGCTGGCTATGCGCCCGCTTTCCTAACACAGCCATGAAGCCAAAATCCTGCGCCATACTTTCGGGTATTATTAAACCTTCGCTCCTTAGTCAACTAACTACAAAAACAGCGCTAGCTAGCCTGCTCATCATGGCTAGCCCTGTGGCACTCAGCCTACCCTTCGCTTTGCCTAGCAATCCAGAGGATAGCTTGATTCGCGAGTTTGACGAAGGCTTTAATAAACAAACGATAGCAACTGATGACGAAGACTTGCTGGACATTGCGCGCCGTTTTGACTTAGGTCAAAATGAAATTATGCGATTAAATCCTGACGTAGACCGTTGGCTACCTAAAGCAGGAACACAAATTAAGTTACAAAGTGAACGCTTATTACCTGATACATCGCGCTCAGGTTTAGTGCTCAATTTGCCTGAATTTCGCATGTATTATTTTCCAAAAGCAGAAAAGGATTCACTTCCTTCCGTGCTTACTTACCCAATGAGCATAGGACGACAAGACTGGGAAACACCATTAGGACAAACCAAAATTGTTGCTAAAAAGGAAAATCCAACTTGGACGCCACCTGAGTCGATCAAAAAAGAGCATGCAGCAAAAGGAGATCCATTACCTGATGTGGTTGCTGCGGGCCCTGACAACCCTTTAGGCTTGTTTGCGATGCGCTTAGGTATTCCGGGATACTTAATACACAGTACCAATAAAGCTTACGGTGTAGGCATGCAAGTCAGTCATGGCTGCATACGCATGTATCCTGAAGATATTGAAAAGTTTTTCCCCATTATCAAGGTCGGGACACCGGTGAAAATTGTTAACCAAGCCGTTAAAGTCGGCTGGTTTAAAGATGCTCTTTATATAGAGGTACACCCTCCTCTAGAAACTCACCAAGCTGATAATTTGCTGGATATTGCTCTAGACTTAATTGAACTAAACAATGCAGGTGTACTACCTGTACTTGATGGTGAAGCATTAAGAAATGCTTTAATAGAGAAAAAAGGCTCGCCAATTAAAATTTATGTGCGCCCTGAATTTACTATTCCAGAATTCTAAAGCCACTAAATTTTAGGCACAAAAAAGCCGGTTATAAATAACCGGCTTTTTTGTGTATAGCGAAAACTAAACGCTAAAATTATTTCATCATTGCTTTGTTAAGCATACGATCTAATTTCTGGTTTGTTTCAGCAGCAGTATCAGCGGCACGGTTAGCAGCAGCTGTTGCAGCAGCTGCATTCGCAGCGGCATCACTTGCATCACTTGCAGCTTGGTCAGCTTTAGTAGAAATAGTAGCAGTTTGTGCTTTAACTGTATTCAAGTCAGCTTGAAGTTGCTCGTAGTTACCTTGTAATTCAGCAACGTCAGAAGTAGTTGCACAACCAGCCATTAAACTTACGCCTAAAACAACAGCAGAAACTTTCAATAATTTAATCATTTGTATTATTCCTTAAAAAATAAAAAAAATTTAACCACTTGTTCATTGATTAGCACAGAGTAACTGAAGCTGAAAAACACCCAAGATCATAAATACAGCCGTAATTTTAGCGTGTTTTGAATTTTCTGCCAATTTATTTTATTTCCACTCGCATTCCTAAAAACATCCATTTAGCCAATTTATCAATTTGCTGATTAGAAACAGCAACACAGCCCTGCGTCCAGTCAAAAATCCCCTGAACCCTTTTATTGCCTCGACCCACTCCATGAATACCTAACTGCCCACCTAAGTTAGTATCTTGCGGAGGCAAACGGTCCATACGGTGCGCTTGAGTGATTAGCTGATAATCTGAGTAGGAAATCCTCTTAGCCTGCAATGCCAACTCGGCATCTCTCGCTAACGGATAATTTAGTCCAAAAAATTTTCGAAAATGACTCTTATCATTAGTGTAAGCTATTTTATAACTCCCTAAAGGGGTGATATTATCGCCCGATTTTTGCTTATACCCCGCACCTTTTCTGCCTAAAGAGATTTCTCCGAATATTTCTAAGGTACGATCCCCCTGCTTTACTTGAATGTTTTTTTTCTGTGTATCAACTAACAACCAAACTGCTTCTTGCGCATAAGCAGCTACACAATAGAACCAACAGAAAAAAAATAGTAAATGACGCATAAATGACCAAATTGCTGATGTATACTTAGAAACTGACATTTATCTTACAGGGTTTTATTATGCAAATAAATACGATTCAAACTCAGGCTTATACCGACCAAAAGCCAGGTACTTCTGGTCTTAGAAAAAAAGTCAAAGCATTCCAACAAGCGCATTATTTAGCCAATTTTGTACAATCTATTTTTTCTTCATTAGAGAAAAGTAACAATAAAACACTAGTCATTGGTGGTGATGGGCGTTACTTTAACCGCGATGCGATACAAATCATCTTAAAAATTGCTGTCGCTAATGGCTTTACTGACTTTATTATTGGTCAAGGCGGCCTGCTATCAACGCCAGCCGCTTCACACCTGATTAGAAAGTATAAAACTTTAGGCGGCTTAATTCTGTCTGCCAGCCATAACCCTGGTGGCCCTGATGAAGATTTTGGTATCAAATACAATATCAGTAACGGCGGCCCCGCTCCCGAGCAATACACTGATGCCTTTTTTGCTTACAGCAAAACGATTACAGAATATAAAAGCGCTGACTTACCCGATGTAGACTTAAATAACATTGGCGAACAACAGGTAGAAAATATTAACATTCGCATTATTGATCCAGTTGATGATTATGCCGAATTAATGCGTTCACTCTTTGATTTTGACTTACTCAAACAAGTCATTAGCTCAGGTAAATTAACCTTACGCTTCGATGCCATGCACGCGATTACAGGCCCTTATGCTACGCGTATTTTGCAAGACATCTTAGGTGCGCCAGCTGGCTCAGTTATTAATGAAATTCCTTTAGAAGATTTTGGCGGGCACCACCCTGACCCCAATTTAGCGCACGCAAAAGAGCTAGCGGATCTTATGTTTACGCCTGATGCACCGGATTTCGCAGCAGCCTCGGATGGCGATGGCGATCGCAATATGATTTTAGGTAGCAATATCTTTGTCACACCCAGTGACAGTTTAGCGATTATAGCGGCTAATGCTCATCTCATTCCAGGTTATGCCTCAGGAATTAGCGGTGTAGCTCGCTCCATGCCAACTAGTCAAGCCGTTGATCGTGTCGCTGCAAAAATGCAGTTACCTTGCTTTGAAACACCTACCGGCTGGAAATTTTTCGGTAATTTATTGGATGCCGATAAAATCACCTTATGTGGCGAAGAAAGCTTTGGTACTGGCTCTAGCCATGTACGTGAAAAAGATGGCTTATGGGCGGTATTATTTTGGCTAAATATTATTGCTAAAAAAGCACAACCCGTTAAGCAAATTGTTAGCGAACACTGGCAAGAATATGGCCGCGACATTTACAGCCGCCATGACTATGAAGCCGTAGAAAGTGACATTGCTAATGACATTATGAATCACTTACGTAGCCAACTAACGACTCTTACAGGACAAGCTTGTGGCACTTATAACGTAAAATATGCTGATGAATTCAGCTATACCGATTCCGTTGATCATAGCGTTAGCGCCCAACAAGGTATTCGCATTGGATTTGAGGATGGTTCTCGAATTATTTTCCGTTTATCCGGCACAGGGACTGTTGGTGCAACCTTGCGTATTTACGTGGAAAAATATGAAGCCGATGCCAGTAAGCATAATCAAGACCCACAAGACGCGCTTGCTGAATTAATTGAACTTGCCGAACAGTTTTGTGAAATTAAAAAGCGTACGGGGCGTGTAGAACCTACCGTTATTACTTAGTTGATATTTCGCCTGTCAAGCGAGCTTACCGGGTTAGGTTTTTAATATTTTATAATAACAATCTAACCCGATTGGCAATCTACGATACCTGAGCATTATCAATTTTTCGTCGTCTTACGCCATAAAAGAGTAAAGCATACAACAGTGCTACAGGCAGAAAAAAACGTGTTAACAACCACTTCCAATTAGGTACTTGGGTAACAAACCCCCAAAAACGATCCTTTTGCTTCTTATTAAAGTCATTAGGCAAAAAGCACAGGCTGTAAGTATGAAAACGGCTATCAAAAACATAACACCGCGCCCTTTCCCGTATATAACTTTCACTATACTTTTTGTTAATTGTGCCATCTTTATAGACAGACTGTAGCACATGATACCCAGCATTTAACTTTCCTTCTCCTGGGTTTCTCTCAAATTTAAATGTGTAATTATCACCTGTCTGTACAATCGAGTATTGATAGCTCCCTTCCTCACTCACAAAAGTAAACTCAGAATTTTTTGCACTCAATACCGAACAATAAGTAGACCCTAGAACAAACAAGATACTGTAAAAAAATATTCGAATCATAACCACTCCTGCAAATAGTTTGAACGCCAAAGATTAAGAATATTAGTAAAAACTACTACACAAGGATTGTATACTTTTCCTCTCTTCGTTACAACATAGCAAGTAACCCTGCATAAAGCCTGCGTAATACAGGGATATTCGCATAAGTAAGCATAAAAGATCTAACATTTTAACCACAGAGGGCACCGAGAGCACAGGGTGCTTTATCATGGAACCTCTGTGCCCTCTATGTCCTCTATGTCCTCTATGTCCTCTGTGGTTATTTTGGAATTTCTTGATTTTCTTTTGTTAAAATAATTTTTAACGATTACTTACTATAACTTCACATATTCCTCACAAACACCTAGCTTGCGAGTTACGTTTAAAATGTTACGCTAGAAAAATCTAACCCGCTCTACAACTCCATAACTAAGCCGGACAATAAATCCCGTTTAATATCCTCAACATTTTCCAAGCCTACCGAAATACGCACTAAGCTATCTTTAATCCCAGCGGCTAATCTGGCTTCAGGCGCTAAACGACCATGCGTCGTGCTTGCTGGATGAGTGATCGTGCTTTTCACATCGCCTAAATTAGCAGTAATCGAGAGCATTTGCGTACCATCGATTAATTTCCAAGCTTGCTCCTTGCCGCCTTTTAATTCAAAACTCACAACCGCACCAAAATGGCTTTGCTGCTGTTTTGCAAGCTCATGCTGGGCATGTGATTCCAGACCTGGATAATGTACTTTTTCCACTGCTGGCTGTGCTTCCAACCATTTCGCCAACTCAAATGCGCTATCACAATGCGCTTTCATTCTGACCGCGAGTGTTTCCAAACCCGACAAGAATATCCAAGCATTAAAAGCGCTCATGGTTGCGCCGCCCGTTCTTAAATAAGGGTAAATGTATTTTTCAATAATTTCCTCACTGGCAATAACCGCACCACCCACCGCACGACCTTGGCCATCAATATATTTAGTCGCTGAATGGACAACAATATCCGCACCCAGTGCAATTGGCTGCTGCATAATCGGCGTACAAAAAACATTATCGACGACTAACAAACAGCCTTTTTTATGTGCAATCTCTGCTAAAGCGCGGATATCAACTAATTCCATCATTGGATTCGATGGCGTTTCGACAAATAAAAACTGCGTATTCGGCTGTATCGCCGCTTCCCACGCCTCAAGATTAGCTAACTCAACAAAGCTAGTATCAACACCAAACTTGCCAAAATAAGTCTGAAAAGTTAATACTGTATTTCCAAAGACACTGCGCGAACAGACGACATGATCACCCGATTTAAGTAAACTCATACCGACTGCCATAATCGCTGCCATTCCCGAAGCAAAAGCTAAACAACGTTCTCCTTGCTCCATTACCGCTAATCGCTTTTGAAAGGTATCTACAGTAGGGTTTGTGAAGCGCGAATAAATATTCCCAGGCTCTTGCCCTGTAAAGCGTAATGAAGCGGCCTCAGCACTATCAAATACATAGCTCGAAGTCATAAAAATTGGCACACTATGCTCACCCTCATTAGTACGCTGTTGCCCTGCTCTAATTGCCTGTGTTTCTACTGAATAGTCATTCCAATCAATATCTGTCATGTGTTTTCTTAATTTATCTACGTAAAATTGTATGCGACAATTTTAACAAAATATTAACTTTGTCCTACTATTAATCACTTAATCAGCCTATGAACGTAGTTATAAACCTTATCCAAGCCTCAGAACACCTAGGCCAGTACCTACAAAAGAACCAAGCACACATAGTCACAGCGGAATCATGTACCGGCGGTTGGCTAGCTCAATGCATTACAGGCATAGCAGGAAGCTCAGCTTGGTTTGATCGAGGCTTTATTACTTATAGCAATCAAGCAAAAATAGATATGTTAGGCGTTAAACCTGAAACATTAGCGCAATTTGGCGCAGTTAGTGCCGAAGTGGCTATGCAGATGACCACAGGCGCCTTACTACACAGCGCAGCAGATTATGCTATTGCTATTACTGGTATCGCCGGCCCGACTGGAGGCTCTTTAGAAAAGCCTATTGGCAGTGTCTATATCGCATGGCAAAAAAAACATCACCCCGCTAAAGTAACATTAGCGCATTTCAACGGTAATAGAGAGCAGGTACGCAAGCAAGCGGTTTATCAAGCATTGCGCCTGATCCCTAACGAATAAAATCGAGAAAACCTGCACACATAGCTGCATAATCGTATAATGCAACGCTTATAAAACAATTAACAAACATGACTGACGAGATAGAAAATGATTGATTTAATTTTTGACGTACTTCCACTTATTCACGGCGGCGGCCAAGAAGGCATCAGTCCTGCAAAAGGTTTAGAAGCATTTTTAACCTTTATCGAAACACTTACCACTTTAAGCCCTGCGGAAATATTCAGTACTTTATTACCGGGGATTTCAGCTCTGCCTAATATTCACCCTTTAATCGTCCATTTCCCTATTGCGTTTTTTGTCGCCTTTTTCTTTGCTGACCTACTCGGCGGCTTATTGGCAAATTTAGCATGGCGTAAATTTGCTACGACAGCACTTTATCTAGGAACTATTTCCGCATTATTAACCGTAGCTGCCGGCATGCAAGCCGCTTATTCAGTCCCTCATGATGATATTACCCACGCTATTATGCTACGTCATCAAGGTTTCGGTATCAGTGTCGCTGTTTTAGCTGTTCTATTGTCGCTACGCCGTTATTTTGCTTCTGAGGATTTTTTAATCAGCCCGACTTATGGGCATTTTGCCTTATCTGCGCTGTTAATTTTATTATTAACCTTGGGCGCTGATTTAGGTGGTTTTATGGTCTATCAGCATGGCGTTGCAGTGACGCCTGTTATGCATCAAGAAAATTTTCCAGCTCCCGAGCCCATCATGACTCATGATGCAAGCGCTGCACACGAGCATAGCCATGGCGGACATGAGCACTCGCATACGCACTAAGGGGTGTGAGGTAAATAATATGCGAATATTGAATTCTGTGGGAGTGACTTTAGCCACGAATGTCGCGACTAAAGTCACTCCCACGACAAGTTTAGCTTTCTAACTAAAACCCCATTTGTTAAGCGCTTTTCATGAAAAGCGGCCATTCAAGCGGTATTTCCCAAGCTTTTATAAAATAGATTTAGTTTTCACACTTTCTCTGCTTCAAGGTACTTTAGCAGTGTGGTATCCTAGGCGGCTTTATTGCTCCGACTTTATTGCTGATTAATGACACGAACACGCGTTAAAATTTGTGGTTTCACTGATGCTAAACAAGCAGCACATGCAGCGTATGCAGGTGCTGATGCAATCGGCCTAGTATTTTTTCCACCTAGTCCACGCAATGTCACCATTAATAAAGCACAAGAAATTGTCGCAGCTTTACCCCCCTTCACTAGCGTCGTTGCGCTTTTTGTCGATGCAACAGAAGCAGAAATCAGAGAAGTACTTAAACACGTACCGATTGATTTACTACAATTTCACGGCAATGAACCTGCAAGCGCTTGCCGACTCTATGCTAAACCGTATATGAAAGCGATTAGAATGCAGTCGGATACCAATATCAGCGAATTAAGTATTCAATATCATGACGCAGCAGGCCTGTTATTGGATGCTTTTCATGCCGGTGCTCAAGGCGGTACAGGACAACAATTTGATTGGGATTTAATCCCTAAGCACAACACAATACCTATCATCCTGGCAGGCGGTTTGGATGAACACAATGCCAGCGAAGCGATTGCTCGCGTTAAACCGTATGCTTTAGATGTCAGCAGTGGCGTTGAAGTAACGAAAGGTATCAAAGATAATAATAAAATAAGCGCATTTTTAAACGAGGTTTACCAAAGTGACAGAAACAACTAATTCCTACAACATGCCCGATGAACGGGGGCATTTTGGTCCTTATGGCGGTTTATTTGTCGCAGAGACATTAATTCCTGCGGTAGAAGAACTCAATGCTGCCTACAAAAAATACATGGTTGATGCTGATTTTTTAGCCGAGCTAGATAAAGACTTTCAGCATTATGTCGGTCGCCCTTCGCCGCTATATCATGCCGAGCGTTGGAGTCGTGAATTAGGTGGTGCACAAATCTACCTTAAACGTGAAGATTTAAACCACACCGGCGCGCATAAAATCAACAATACTATTGGTCAAATTTTATTAGCCAAACGTATGGGTAAAACGCGTATTATTGCCGAAACGGGTGCAGGTCAACACGGAGTTGCAACTGCGACTGTGTGTGCTCGCTTAGGTTTAGAATGCGTGGTTTACATGGGCGCGGTCGATGTGGCTAGACAAATACAAAACGTCTACCGTATGGAATTATTGGGCGCTAAAGTGGTTGCAGTAGAATCTGGCTCAAAGACCCTCAAAGATGCATTGAATGAAGCCATTAGAGATTGGGTGACCAATGTTGACAATACTTTTTATATTATTGGTACTGCTGCAGGCCCTGCCCCTTACCCAGCGATGGTTAGAGATTTTCAGTCAATTATTGGCCGCGAAGCCAAACAGCAATGTTTAGCGCAAACGGGGAGATTACCTGATGCACTGGTTGCCTGTATCGGTGGCGGTTCCAACGCGATTGGTTTATTCCACCCTTTTATTGATGATACTAGCGTTAAAATGATTGGCGTTGAAGCCGCTGGCGATGGTATCGAAACGGGTCGTCATTCTGCACCTTTATGTGCAGGTCGTCCGGGGATTTTACACGGCAACCGCACCTATTTAATGGAAGATGATGATGGTGAAATCATCGAGACACATTCTATTTCTGCCGGTTTAGATTACCCAGGCGTAGGTCCTGAACATGCTTGGTTAAAAGATATAGGTCGCGCACAATATGTCAGCATTACCGACAAAGAAGCCTTAGAAGGTTTTTATGCTTTAACGCGTATGGAAGGTATTATTCCTGCCCTAGAATCTAGTCATGCTATGGCTTATACGATGAAATTAGCACCGACCATGAAATCAGATGAGATTTTAATTGTGAATTTATCCGGCCGTGGCGACAAAGATATGCAGACCATTGCAAATCATGAAGGAGTTAAAATATGAGCCGTTTAGCGACTAAATTCGCCGAATTTAAAAAAACCGGACATAAGGCACTCATCCCTTTTATTACCGCTGGCGATCCAAACCCTGCCTTTACCGTACCAATGATGCACGCAATGGTTGAAGCTGGTGCAGATATTATCGAATTAGGCGTACCTTTTTCTGACCCTATGGCGGATGGCCCCGTGATTCAGCGCGCCAGTGAGCGTGCTTTAGATCATAAAATGAGTTTACGCCACACTTTAGAAATCGTCACTGAATTTAGAACTACCGACCAGACAACGCCAGTCGTTTTAATGGGTTACGCCAACCCTGTTGAAGCAATGGGCTACGTCGCTTTTGCTGATGCAGCACAAAAAGCCGGCATTGATGGCTTATTAACCGTTGATTTACCGCCTGAAGAATCAAAAGAATGTGCTGATTTACTGAATGCACGCAATATCGATCAAATCTTTTTATTAGCGCCAAACAGTAGCTGCGAACGCATTAAAAAGATGGATAAAGTCGGTAGCGGCTTTTTATATTACGTTTCAGTCAAAGGTGTCACCGGTGCCGGTCATTTAGATACCGACAATGTAAAAACAAAATTAGTGGATATTCGCGCCAACACAGAACTACCTGTTGCCATTGGCTTTGGCGTTAAAGATGCAGAGACCGCACAAACAATTGCAGGTTTAGGCGACGCGGTAGTTGTCGGCAGTGCATTAATCAGTAAAATAGAGGCGAACTTAGATTCTCCTGAGCAAGCGAAGCAAGAAATCACTGAATTATTAAAATCCATGCGTACTGCTATGGATAATCAAGGTTAAAGACGGAGCACACAATGAGTTGGTTTGAAAAATTAGTCCCCTCTACCATTAAAAGAGATTCTGATAGCAAAAAAACCGCTGTCCCAGAAGGCTTATGGAATAAATGCTCTAGCTGTAGCGCTATTTTGTACAATACCGAGCTAGAAAAAAACTTTAATGTTTGCCCTAAATGCGATTACCACATGCGCATTAGCGCAAGACGCCGTTTGGATTTATTTCTTGATCCAGAGAACCGCGAGGAAATAGGCGTAAATCTTAAACCGGTCGACCCATTAAAATTTAAAGACAGCAAAAAATATAAAGACCGTATTAGTCAGGCACAAAAGAAAACTAAAGAAAATGACGCCCTTATTGTTATGAGTGGCACATTAAAAGATAAGCCAGTGGTTGTCGCTGCCTTTGACTTTGGCTTTATGGGTGGCTCTATGGGCTCAGTCGTTGGTGAAAAATTTGTCCGCGGCATAAATAAAAGTATCGAGCTAGGCGTGCCTTTTATTGTTTTCACCGCAAGTGGCGGCGCACGCATGCAAGAGTCTTTATTTTCTTTATTTCAAATGACTAAAACAAGTGCAGCGCTAACTAAGCTCGCTAAAGCCGGTATCCCTTATATCTCATTTATGACCGACCCAACCATGGGTGGTGTTTCTGCAAGTTTAGCGATGCTGGGTGATATCAATGTTGCCGAACCGAAAGCTTTAATTGGTTTTGCGGGGCCACGTGTTATCGAGCAAACGGTACGTGAAAAATTGCCTGAAGGTTTTCAACGTAGTGAGTTTTTACAAGAACACGGCGCTATTGATATGATTATCGATCGCCGAGAAATGCGTGACGAAATCAGCTCGATTTTAGCTATCTTAACGGCAAATAAAGCTGCATAATTTTTTACCACAAGAACCTCTATCTCCCTTTCTTTATCCAAAGCAAGGGAGCACACTTTGCCTTTATCTCAACGACTGATGCCAGCCCTACTCTCCTATTTTCATTATGCACTTTAATACCTTAAAAGGTTGGTTAGATTGGCAAGAAAGCCTACATCCAACAAGCATTGACCTAGGCTTAGATAGAGTTACAGAAGTTTATAGCCGATTAAATGCACGTAACGTAAAGCCTATTACCATCACTGTCGCTGGCACTAATGGCAAAGGCTCTAGCATTGCTTTTTTAGAAGCCATTTACCGCGCGCAAGGTTTACGCGTAGGCGCTTATACCTCACCACATATCCTCAAATATAATGAGCGCATTAAAATTGATGGCACACCTGTTGCCGACGAATTACTATGCTCAGCCTTCGAACGCATAGAAGCCGTCAGAAATGATGTCTCGCTTAGCTACTTTGAATTTAGCACCTTAGCTGCATTAGATATTTTTTCACGCGCCAATCTGGACATACAATTATTAGAGGTAGGTCTAGGTGGTCGCTTAGATGCCGTGAATATTATTGATCCTGATGCCGCTATTATTACCAGTATTTGCATAGATCACACCGCTTGGCTCGGTAATACACGTGATGCTATTGCAGTTGAAAAAGCAGGTATTTTCCGTAAAAACACCCCAGCGATTATTGGCGATATTAATCCACCACAAACATTACTTGATTGCGCACTCAATATAGATGCCAAACCCTTACGTATTGGTCATGAATTTACTTTTAGTAAAGCCGGCAATGAGTGGTCATGGCAAAGTGGCAATACGACTTTAAATAACTTGCCTCCACCTAAATTGAAAGGCACACATCAATATAGAAATGCTTCCGCTGCTATTACTGCAATTCAGACATTGCAAGATAGAATACCCGTTTCTGAACTAGCGGTTCAACAAGGTTTAAGCAGTGTTAACTTACAAGGAAGATTTCAATTAATTAAGGGCGATCCTGAGGTATTATTAGATGTTAGTCACAACCCGCAAGCGGCGAAGACTTTAGTCGAATATTTACAAAACGAATTTAAAAACACACCAGTTCATGCAGTGTTCACCATGATGGGTGATAAAGATTTACCAGGCGTGATTGAATTGATCCAACCGTGCATTAAGCACTGGTATATTTCCCCTTTAGATAACCCGCGCACTAGTACGGATGCTGACTTAAAAAAAGCTTTTTCCTTATGTCATAATACGCAAGTTAGTTATGGCTTTACAGATTTCCTCGCAGCATTCAATACAGCTAAAACTCAAGCTCAGGCAGATAAGGGGCTTATTTTAGTCTTCGGATCTTTTTTTCTAGTCTCAGAATATCTATCCCGCCTTAATGCTCAACAAGGAGAAACCTTATGAATGAGATATTAAAACAAAGAATTGTCGGTGCTATCGTTATTACTGCGCTAGCGGCAATTTTTGTGCCTATGCTATTTGATGATCCTGTTGCCGATGCGGACAACTTATCTAATGAGCTATCGCTACCACAGCAACCCATTGATAATACGCAAGCCTTATTAGACTCAATCCCAAAAACAAGCCGCGAAGTTTTATCTCGACCTAAACCAGCTCAAGTCGACCTACAAGCGCAACAAATCAAACAATCAGCAAAACAAGCAAACCTCAAAAGCTGGGTCATTCAAGTCGGTAGCTTTAGTCAAAAGCAGAATGCTATAGAATTTCGCGATAAATTACGCAAAAATAAATTTACCGCCTATGTCGACTCAGCAAGTAACAATCAAGGTACCTTATATCGCTTACGCGTTGGCCCTGAATTAGGCAAAAAAATTGCCTTAAAAACGCAGCAACGCTTAGAATCACTGTATAAGGTAAAAACCCTTTTAGTTGCAGAATAAAATACGCTTATGATTTGGATAGACTACGCTATTATCGGCTTAATTAGCATTTCACTGATTATTGGCCTTTTTCGCGGCCTTGTTCGTGAAGCCTTTGCTTTAGTGACATGGGGCATCGCCTTTTGGGTGGGTTTAACTTTTAGCGCGCCGTTTTCAGATCTGTTAAAAAATGCAGTTACGGTTGAAAGCGCAAGAATTGCTGTGGCTTTTGCAGCCTTATTCATATTAACACTGATCGTTGGCGCGATTATTAATCACCTGCTCAGCGCCTTAATCAGTAAAACAGGCTTAACCGGTACAGATCGGCTTGCCGGGTTACTTTTTGGTATTGCTCGCGGTGCAATCATCATTGTTATCTTAGTCATGCTAGCGGGTTTAACACCTTTACCAGAAAGCTCATGGTGGGCAGAATCTCAATTAATCCCCCATTTTCAAGCCTTAGCCGTTTGGTTAAATACCAATATGCCTGACAGTATTGCCGGCTATTTAAAGTATAAATAAAGTTTCATTCATTAACCTAGTTTCAAATTTCAGGAAATAACATGTGTGGTATTGCGGGGATTGTTTCCCATAAAAATGTAAATCAAGAACTATATGACGCTCTAACTGTGCTACAACACAGAGGACAAGACGCGGCAGGTATTGTGACATGTGAAAACGGACGTTTACATTTACGCAAAGACAACGGCTTAACACGCGATGTCTTTACCAACGAACAAATGCTGAAATTAAAAGGCAATATGGGCATTGCTCATGTGCGTTACCCAACAGCAGGTTGCTCTAATTCATCAGAAGCCCAACCTTTTTATGTGAACTCACCTTTTGGTGTGACTTTAGCGCATAACGGTAACTTAACCAATACCGCGCAATTAAAAAAAGAATTGTTTATTGAAGATCAGCGTCACTTAAATACGGATTCTGATTCTGAGGTTTTGCTTAATATCTTTGCCCATGAATTACAGAAAATAGGCAAACTACAACTTAATAAAGATGATATTTTTAATGCCGTAAAAGGCGTTCATCGCCGCTGCAAAGGTGCCTATGCTGTTGTCATCATGATCCCTAATTTTGGCATTGTCGGCTTTAGAGACCCTAATGGTATCCGCCCTATCGTTTTTGGTGAGCGCAAATCAAAGCAGGGCTCTGATTTTATGATTGCTTCTGAAAGCGTTGCTTTAGATGCTTTAGGCTTTGATTTGATCCGCGATATAGAACCAGGTGAAGCGGTTTTTATTGAACGATCAGGAAAACTACACACACAGCAATGCGCTAAAAAAGTCGACCATTGTCCCTGTATTTTTGAATATGTTTATTTTGCTCGTCCTGATTCTATTATTGACAATATATCTGTCTATAAAGCGCGCCTACGTATGGGTGAAAAGTTAGCAGCTAAAATCATAAAAGAATGGCCTGATCATGACATTGATGTTGTTATTCCAATTCCTGACACAAGTCGAACCTCTGCCTTAGAACTAGCCAATATATTAGGCGTTAAGTTTCGTGAAGGCTTTATCAAAAATCGCTATATTGGTCGTACTTTTATTATGCCCGGCCAGACAATGCGTAAAAAATCGGTGCGTCAAAAACTCAACGCCATTGGTTTAGAATTTGAGGGGAAAAATGTCCTATTAGTCGATGATTCCATAGTACGCGGTACGACATCGGAACAAATCATCCAAATGGCGCGTGATGCTGGTGCAAAAAGCGTTTATTTTGCCTCAGCAGCACCCGCAGTACGTTACCCAAATGTTTACGGCATTGACATGCCAGCCGTAACCGAACTAATTGCCCACGGGCGCACAGAAGAAGAAGTAGGTACTGCAATAGGTGCAGATAAAATGATTTATCAAGACCTAGCAGACCTCATTAAAGCGGTACAAAAAGGGAATACTAAAATATCTCACTTTGATACATCCTGCTTTGATCACCAATATATTACTGGTGATATTGATGATGCCTATTTAGAAAATATTGAAGCATTACGGAATGATACTGCACAATCTGAGAATAATTCAGGTTCGTCGATTATTGATATGCATAATTCAAACTAAGTAATCTAGTGGGTGCGAATTCATTCGTACAGTACGGATAAATCCGCACCTACTAACTCTAATACGCTATAGAACTCAAGAAAACTCAACAAATCGGTCAGCAATTAACATCGCCTCGACCCACAAACCCAATCCGGCAATACGAAAGCCTTCTGCGACATCATTATCCTGCTTACCTTGACGCCTCGCCTCTCCTGGCTCTAATAATCCACGCCGTTGCGCTGCCGAAATGCAAACTACCAAATCAAGACCGTAATCCTCTGCTAATTTCATCCACCGAGCAACAACTTGCACTTCATCATCTGGTGGAGTCGCATAACGAAACGCATGATGCACTCCTTCCTGATAAAAAAAGACACGCACGACCTCATGCCCCATCTCTAAGGCCGCTTTAATAAATTGATAAGCCGTATCAGCGCTATTAGCCTGATAAGGACTAGAATTAACTTGAATCGCGTATTTCATACACAAAAAGAATAATGCAACAAGAAAGATGAGCTAACATTAAGTACAATATTGCTACGCTCACCTGAAAATAGTCTGCCGAGTATACCATTTCATGAAACTAAAGAATAAACGCCTTATTACCGGCTTATTATTACTGAACACATTCTTCAGTAATGCAATCGCTGATGATGAACTGCGCTTGCCTGATATGGGCGATTCGACCGGCACTTTAATTTCTCCACTACAAGAAAAAGCCTTAGGTGAATCATTCTTTCGCAGCATACGCGCACAACTAGATATTAGTTACGACCCAGACATTCAAAATTACATTCAATACCTTGGCCAAAATTTAGTTACCAATAGCGACAACCCTAGCCAAGCCTTTTACTTTTTTGTCGTACTTTCAGATGATATTAATGCCTTTGCTGGCCCTGGCGGCTTTATCGGTATTAATTCAGGTTTAATTCTAAATAGCGAATCAGAAAGTGAACTAGCCTCAGTGATGGCGCATGAAATTGCCCATGTCACACAACGTCATATTTATCGCGCTTATGAGGCTAGCAGTCGCATGTCACTGCCTGCTGCAGCGGCAATGATCGCTGCCATTATCGTCGCCACCCAAGCACCTGATGTGGGTATAGGTGCATTATCAGCGATACAAGCGGGCAGCATACAGATGCAAATTGACTTTACCCGCGATAATGAACAAGAGGCCGATCGAATTGGTTTAAAAACCTTAGCCCGCGCCAACTTTGATCCGCGCAGCATGCCCACTTTTTTTGAAAAATTACAACAAGCAAGCCGTTACTATGGCTCTGGCGCTCCTGAATTTTTACGCACCCATCCAATCACCGCATCACGTATAGCTGACACACGCGGTCGAGCAGAAACCTACCCTTACCGCCAAGTGCCTGACTCACAAAACTATCGCCTAACAAAGGCAAAACTGCGCTTATCTAGCAAACAAAACTCTTTAGAAGACCTTATCATTTACTTTCAGTCACAAGCAGAACAAGGCACTACCGAGCAACGCGCAGCCATGCAGTATGGTCTTGGGCTTTGTTACCTAAAACAGCAGAAATTCACCCAGGCTGAAAACATTTTCCAAAACCTCAATAAACGTTACCCAAAACAAGTTCATTACCTTACTGCTCTAGCCCAAGTTTCGGTAGAAAAACAAGATGTTGAAACCGCCAGAAATTTATATTTAAAACTTGAGCAGCAATTTCCAAGTAATCCTGATTTCAAATTTGAGTATATTGCTATTTTGCTTAAATCCAACCAAGCACAACAAGCGCTACAACTGCTTAAATTAACCAGCTATGAGGCCCAGCAACACCCTCGCTATTACCTCCTTTTGGCTCAAAGCTATGGCAAGCTAGGTCAAAGGGTAAACTTACATCGCTATATGGCTGAATACTATTACTCAATTGGCCGGACTAATGGCGCCATTATGCAAGTAAAATTAGCGCAAAAAGCGAAAGATCTAAATTTTTACCTCTCCTCGATATTAGAAGATCGTTTAAATTTTTTTATAGCAGAAACTTTAGCACTAAAAGAATTGCAGAAATAAAAAAATCTCTTGATTACATATATCTTCCAACGTTAGAGCCAATGCTATTGACTTAAGAATAAGCTCCTTCTCCACAATTCACTACCGTACACTTTTTAATACAGGCATTGCTAAGTATAAAAAGGTGATAATGTAGAGGGTTTGCATTGAAAATATCCTACATTGTCAGATTCTTACAAGATTTACCGTACTATCCATAGCTG
>JAUVAA010000187.1 GCA_030591965.1 bacterium | reverse complement strand
TTATCAACTGGCTGTTTCAATAAAGCTCGAATAAACCTATCGTTTGTTAAATCACTCATTTTTTCTTTTCCTTATTATTAGTGCCCTACAACACTATTTCGTAAATCTTTTTTAGCACTAAACGCTCCAGAGCTTGAACTTAAAACGTTGATACATTGCTTATTTATATTGTGCCACTATCACTACACAACTTTGGAAGTATTTTGTTATTAAGCCCATAAATATAATACTTATGAGCCTCCTCATTGTAAATTGTTTAATTCAAGGCCTTAGACGCTGTTTATCTGCCTATATTTATATTATTATTCTATCTGGCTCAGTATGTTAAGCATCTATTGCGTCCCTTCATGTCACAACATAAGCAATCAAACGAGTCACTCTCACTATTAATTATTCTGTTCAGATTTAACGCTTTTAATCACTGAGTTCAACTATGCCATACATATCAATCTACTGACCAGCTCACTTATCTGATCTACGAAATTGTTCAGCTGGAGTTTTATTTAGAGTTAGCGTGTAAGGCAACTAAAAAATCTGGAATAACTGCCTACAACCACAAAACTCATCAGAATTTCACAGATTTCTATATCTACACGACCAAAGAACTAATCTTTATACGACGGAAGTCGTCTACTATACGCGTAGAAACATTCGTTATTTTGATATTATTGCCTGAATCGCCACGCGACCTTATAAAAACAGCCTTGACTAAAAAATGGTGAACACTTTTATTGGATGTAAGACCTTCAAGATACGTTTAGGATTAAGCATATTGCCTAGCATAGAACCTACCAAGTCGCTGCCTTTACATAGATGCCTACGAATAAGGAAGCTAGATTACCAGCTCTTACCTAGCTTTCAGGCTCATAACTCAGCGCGCTCAGCACAGCAACGTAAGTTTACTACCTGCTTCATTTAACTACACAAAGTTACTATGGCACTTGCCATTTATTCAATCTAATAAATAGCAAGTGCGTATAAAAAATTTATTTACTTCGCCCATATTCATTAAGCGTTCCCAGTAAGGGTGCTCTATCAACATCAAGTGGTAACGTTGCTTTACCAATTTCATTCAACAAAATAAGCCTTATATTTCCATCTATATTCTTTTTATCTACTGCCATCAAGTCTATAAAATCTTGTGCTTTTAAATTTTCCGGAGGCTCAGTCGGTAAACCAGCTTTTTTGAAAAGCGCTATAATCCGCGCCACATCCGTATTTTTAAGCCAGCCTAGTCGCATGGAAAGATCCGCAGCCTGGCATGTTCCAATTGCAACCGCCTCACCGTGTAAATACTTGCCATACCCTACTCCCGTCTCTATTGCATGACCAAAAGTATGCCCTAGATTTAATATAGCCCGTATACCTGACTCTCTTTCATCAGCTGCAACAATCTCAGCCTTGTTATGACAAGATTTTTCAATTATATAAATCAATGAACCTTTGTCTCTGGCAATAATTTTCTCTATATTAGCTTCAATCCAGTTAAAAAAACCAATATCTCGAATTAATCCATATTTGATAACCTCAGCTATACCAGCTGATAACTGCCTATCATCCAGAGTATCAAGCACTTCAACATCTATAATAACTGCTTGAGGCTGATAGAAAGCACCTATCATATTCTTTCCTTTTGCGTGATTAACGCCCGTTTTTCCACCCACTGATGAATCAACCTGTGCCAATAAAGTGGTTGGCACTTGTATAAACGGTATACCTCGCTGATAACACGCAGCAGCAAAACCACTTATATCGCCTATCACACCACCACCTAGAGCAATTAAAGTTGCGTTCCGACTAAATTTTCTGGTCATTAACGCATCAAATATCTTATCCATAATCGTGAGTGTTTTATATTTCTCACCATCGGGTAAAATAACGACCTCAAGCTCGTATTGCTGCAAATGAGTTTGTACTTTTTCCAGATACAATGGTGCAACAGTTTCATTTGTAACAATAATAACTTGCCTAGATTTTATATGTCTCGTTAATAAATCTGCCTGATGCAGGCAATCGCTCCCCATATAAATTGGGTAACTTCTGTCACCTAATTGAACTTCAATTGTCTTCATCATTAATTTTGTACACTAGAATATTCTTTAAGTATTTCTTTTACTGCTACCTTACTTTGCATTTGACCACTATCGATCACTATATCAGCACATGATAAATACAGTGCTTCACGCTCATCAATCAATGCCTGAATAGTCTCTCTAGGGTTTTTAACATTGAGTAGCGGTCGCTGTGAATTTCGAGAAGTGCGATCGACAATCCTATCAATGGAGCATTGCAGATACACGACAAAGCCATTATCTTTTAATCTCTCCCTGTTTTGTTCATTTAAGATAACTCCACCACCGGTAGCAAGCACGATATCTTCTAACTCAGTTAATTCTTTGATCATTTTGTTTTCTCTGAGCCTAAAGCCATCTTCTCCCTCAAACTCAAAAATGGTCGCGATATCCACACCCGTAGCATCCTCAATTGCCTTATCACTATCGTAAAACGGCAAACCTAAGGACTTTGCCAGCAAACGCCCGATAGTTGTCTTCCCTGCGCCCATTAAACCAATTAAATATATATTTTTTTTATTCATCAACTTTTTTTATTCATAAAAAAAGGGGCATTATGCCCCTTTTTTTGTTGCAATTGAAGTTTACTAGCGCATTTTCATTGAATCTTTAATTATTCTTGGCGTAATAAATATTAGTAGTTCGGTTTTAGAGTCACCTTGAACAGTTTTTCTAAACATCCAACCCACCAAGGGTAAATCTGAAAACCATGGTACTGAACTTATTGATTTTCTCGTCTCACCTTCAAAAATACCACCCAAAACAACAGTCTCACCATTTTCGATCTGCACACTTGTAGATACTTCTCTTGTACTTATAGCTAATTGCCCATCATTTTGAAAAGTTCCTGGGACATCTTTTTTAACGTTTAATTCCATAATAACACTTCCTCTCGGAGTGATTTGCGGAGTTACTTCTAAACTAATTTTAGCATCCTTAAATTGAATATTAGTTCCGTCCTGACTAACAGTTTTATATGGAATTTCATTTCCTTGCTCTCTTGTCGCTTTACAGCGGTCAGATGTTAATACCCTCGGATTTGAAACAAACTCTGCTTGATTATCATCCTGTAAGGCTGAAATTTCCAAGTTTAGAACATAATTTGCACCACTTGCCAAAGTCATGCCTAAAGCGCCATAAGGATTTGATGCCGCTAAATTAGAGAAAACCGGTGTTACAATATCGCCCGGCGATCCATTATCCGGATTACTGCCCGTTGTTCCACCAAACGAACCATTAGGTCCTACATAAGCCGCCCCAAATTTAACGCCTAACTCCTGAGCAAAGCCTTCTTCTGCAATAACAATTCGCGCTTCAATTAAGACCTGGCGTACCGGCCGGTCTAATTTATCAATCATTTTTCTAACTTCTTCAAGGTGCTTAGCAGTATCTTTAACAATTAATGTGTTGGTACGCGAATCAACTATCGCAGTTCCTCTATTGGATATCAGTGTATCAGTATCATCACTATTACTACTGCCACCACCACCACCACCACCACTACTACCACCTGAACTACCTGCTGATGCACTACATCCATCAGTACTCTGTGAGGATTGCCCAAATAATATATTTCTAAAATTTTCAGCTTTAGCAAAATTAATTTGCATATATTCAGTTTTTAAAGGCTCTAATTGCTCAACAACCTTTTGCGCCTCTATCTCCTGTTCTTCCAGCTTACGAATTTCCTCAGTAGGAGCAACTAAAATAACATTGCCCGCCTGTCTTTTTGCTAACCCTTTTGATTTTAGGATAAAATCCAAAGCCTGATCCCATGGCACATCATTTAGACGTAAAGTCAGGTTTCCAGTCACAGAATCTGATGCCAGGATATTGAGATCGGTAAAATCAGCTAAAATCTGCATCACTGATCTGATTTCAATATCTTGAAAATTTAGCGATAAACGCTCACCAGTATAAGGGAATTTTTTCTTACGCTTTTCTTCTTCTTCAATCGTTGTAATAGGCCTAACTTCAAGTGTTAACAATCCATCCGACTGAAAAGACGAATACGCATAACCCGTTTCAGCAGGCGTTACTATTATCTTAACTTTTGATCCTACTTTTCTTGCCTCAACCATTGCAACGGGTGTCGCAAAATCTAGTACATCCATTTTCTTGGCATAAGCTTGAGGTAAATTAGTATTTAAAAAACTTAATTCAATTTTTCCTGCTTTCTCTTCGGTATTAACGACTGTATTAGGATTGGATAAAGAAATTAATAACCGCCCTTCCCCTTTTTCACCACGTCGGAAGTCAATTTTATTAATCGCTTGCCGAGGAATTAATGCAGCAAATTGTGTTAAGGTTTTTTCGGTTAATTTTTTATGACTTTCTTTAGCTATTGAGCCTGAGCTGTTAAAACCCACTACAACCCGGTTACCCTTCAACTTGACGTCATAAGCAACAAGCTTTACTAGATTAATGACAACTCGCAATCTTCCCGCAGACTCGACCGCAATAAAGCTATTAATCCCACCCGCATTAATCACATTTTTCTTCTGTTTTAATTCGCTTTTAACGCCGACAAAATCTAGCACAATCCTGGCTGGGCTATCCGTATGAAATATCTTTGGCTTGGTTGTAACATTCCCTGTCATTTCAAATGAAAGCTGCAAATTGTCACCAGAAAGCGCATTAAAATCCACTGATTTCAGCGCCAATTCTTGTGCCTGAATTAAATTAACCTGCCCTAATAATAATGCGCTTATTACAAAAACACGCATTAATGACCACTGCTTTAAAAAGCTCATACAAAAACCACCTTGCTTATTATTCATATCAATCCCCAGCTCACTCAGATAGTGCTATTGATGTTTGATGCTCACGCCAAGTACCTGGCTGATCTGGAACAATTTCCATTAATTCAACTTTATCCTGCAAAATACGTAATATCCGTCCGTGATTTCTGCCTAAATAGTTTCCTACAGTCACGCGATGAATAGTGCCATCATTTGCTTTAACCAAGCCCCATAGCATACTCGTCATTTCTACTGTACCCACCATCCTTAATGTATCAAGGGAATAGCTCTCTAACTCTTCTTTATGGCGGTTAAAGTCGGGCTGAATTCCATTCGTAGCAACCTGCTGCTCAGTCGAATTATCTATACTTTTATCGACAGGGCTAAAAGGGTCGCGCAAACCTTCAGGATTAAATAAAAAGCTTCCTATCGGAGGCAATGGCTCAATAGGATCAACACTAATTGGTCTGCTATTCTGTCTCTTTTCTTGAAATCTGTCAGCAAGCTCTGGGTAAGGAATAACGACTTTACTTTGCTTTTTACAGCCTTTAACAACGAGCCCATCATGATCCAGACAAACTAAAGCACTATTGTCCATCAGATTTAAACCTTCATCCAGTTTTTTACCACCTTCCCGATATGTTGTAACAAGTGCCTTCATCGACAAAAGTGTATTCTGCTTAGTAGGGTCAATTTCAATATTTTTAATCGTTACAATTCTTGGCAATGTTGCAAGGCCACTAATAAAAAGCCCTAATTCACTATATTCACCAAAAACCTTGATATCAATAGGTAAATCTATAACATCCCCCTTATCAACCTCACCGGTGGGCTTAAATAGCTCAAATTCCAGCCCGCTTGACAAACCCGTTTGAGAAATATCAACCAGCAAACTGGCAACTTCCGCTTTGGTAGGCATTAATTTCATCATTTCTGCCAATGAAGACTGTATTTGCCTATACTGCTTTTGATGCACTTCCAGATTAAGCGCTAACCGCCACGCAAATTGATATT
>JAUVAA010000115.1 GCA_030591965.1 bacterium | reverse complement strand
ACAAGTCAAATATTCATTTTGCCAAGGAATTGGCTGAGCTATTAAAACCATTTGAGCCATCACTAGGGCAATTAAAAGTACAAAAACTAAAGCTAATCATCCATGCCGGCACACCAAAAACAGGCACAACGAGCTTACAAACCTACCTAGATAAAAAACAACGGAAGCTCAGAGGAAAAGGGATTCTTTACCCGCATAATCTTGAAAAATTACAAAATCCCAACGCACCAAAACATCAATGGTGTGAGAAGAATTTAGTCACAGCAAATTTGGAAAGATTTTTAGAAAACTTTAAGAATATAATTTTGCAAGTTAAAACAGGCACCCACACCATTATCTTGTCATCTGAAGGTATTTATAATTACTGGTGGGATTTTCCTGACGAATCAAAAGATATTTTATCTGAGTTGAGTAAACTATTCGATATTGAGGTCTGGGTATGGTTTCGTGAGCCACTCGTGTTTATTGAAAGCTATTACAAGCAATGTATTCGCAACCCACAAGTTGCAAGCAATTCGTGTTATGGGAAAGACTTATCCTTTGCTGAGATGTTAAATATTGATTGGTTTTCTCAGCATTTAAACTATCAGGGATTTATCACTGAATGCCAAACATTGTTTGGTAAAAATAACGTTTCAGTCTTTAAATACGAAGGTGATGTGGTACAAGAAGTCATTCAGAAATTAGGGCTAGCAACTCCCCACGACAACCCGACCCCTCGAGAAAATAAAAGTTTAAACGGTGCTTCGATAGAATTATTAAGAATGATAAACCACTATGATATTAAAGCAAAAGACAAAGCGCTTTTGATGCCTCATTTAAAAAAAATCAATGGGATTCTTGAGAATTACGCAAATGATACATTGATTGATGAAGAATCTAGAAAAAGAGTCCTGAAGCTATCTAGCCCTATAAAGTTCTTACATAAGTAAGTAACTAAAGGGTACTGGCTGTTTTTTCAGCTCATCATTCCTACGTGTTGTTAGTAGGAATCTACGTTTAACGTGGATTCCCGATAAAGCTTGTGCCCACACGTCTGACTGGGTAGATTTCGGGAATGACGATATTTTTATATGTATTTGCCCGTGAATAATGAGAAGTTACAAAACATCATATTATTGTTTCAAAATGTGGTGTTTTTGTTGTTGAAACAAAAAATATGGAAGGCTGGATCTCCCGTATTCCACAAGCTCAATAATGGAGTTTAGTTATAGGCTGAAAGTTATAGAGGGCTTAGAAAAAAGCTCTATTTAATCTTCAGCTTCCTCAAGCTGTTCACTGATCTCCATCCATTCCATTTCTGCTTCTTCTAAAGCTTTATCTGTTTGAGCCTTGTCTTGCAGTACTTGTTTTAAACGGGCTTTATTAGTCTCATCATATAAAGATGTGTCTGCTAACTGCTCTTCTAGTTGTTTTTGTTGCGTATGATGTTTATTTAATGCTTTCTCTGCTTTTTTTAATGCATCATAGAGCGGCTTTAGTTGTTTTCGGCGTTCGGCATCTATTTTGCGTTGTTCTTTTTTATTAACGCCATAAGTTGGTGTGTCATTGGAGCTAGCATTGTTCAGCAGTTTTTGATCATTCAGCCAGACTCGATAATCATCTAAATCACCGTCAAATTGAGAGACGGAACCATTTGCTACTAAATACAGCTGATCAGTGACAGAGCGCAGCATATGTCTATCATGCGATACGATAATGATCGCACCTTGATAATCCTGCAGGGCAAGACTTAAGGCGTGGCGCATTTCTAAGTCAAGATGGTTGGTCGGCTCATCGAGTAGTAATAAATTGGGGTTTTGATAAACCAATAAGGCCAATACTAAACGAGCCTTCTCTCCACCGGAAAAGGGCGCAATGGGATCGAAGGTTTTATCCTCTTTAAAATTAAATCCACCTAGGAAGTTTCTTAAATCTTTTTCGGTGGCTTTGGGGTTAATTTTTTGTAAATGCCAGATGGGGCTTTCGTCTAGGTGTAATTGTTCTAATTGGTGTTGAGCAAAATAACCTAGTTTCATTGTGTCGGCGAATTGAACTTCGCCTGCACTAACACCTAATTCATTGGCAAGTACTTTAATTAAGGTTGATTTACCTGCGCCATTTGGTCCTAATAAGCCGATACGGTCACCGGGTGAGACGAATAGATTAACTTTGTCTAAAATGATTTTATCCGCGTAGCCTATGCTTGCATTTTCTAGCTTTAGCATGGGGTTAGGCAGTTTGCCGGGATTGCCAAAGCTAAAATTAAACGGTGAGTCTACGTGAGCTTGCGAAATCAACTCCATGCGTTCTAAGGTTTTGATGCGACTTTGGGCTTGTTTGGCTTTAGTCGCTTGGGCACGAAAGCGGGTGATGAAGCTTTGGATGTGGGTTATTTCACGTTGCTGCTTTTCAAAAGAGCTTTGTTGTTGGGCTAATTTTTCAGCGCGTCTTTTTTCAAAGGCTGAGTAATTCCCTGTGTAGATTTCACCGACTTGGTTTTCTATATGCACAATATTGTCAGTGATCGTGTCGAGAAATTCACGGTCATGAGAAATTAGTAATAAAGTACCAGGGTACTTACATAGCCAGTCTTGTAGCCAAATAACGGCATCAAGGTCTAAATGGTTGGTTGGCTCATCAAGTAACAGTACATCAGAACGGCACATTAGCGCTTGAGCAAGATTCAAACGCATGCGCCAGCCACCGGAAAATGAGCTAACAGGGAGTTTTTCTTGTGGTTGTTTGAAGCTTAAGCCATCCATTAAACGAGCCGCTCTTGCAGTCGCTGTATAGCCGCCAATGACTTCCATTTTGGTAAATAATTCGGCTTGTTTGATGCCGTCGTCAGCCTGCTCTGCTTTGGCTATTTCACGTTGTAAGCGACGTAACTCTTGATCGCCATCAATAATATATTCGATAGCCGCTTGATCGACAGCAGGTGTTTCTTGAGCAACATGAGCAACTTCCAAGTTAGGAGGCATGCTAAAATCACCTTCGTCAGGGTGAAGCTCGTTACGTAATAAGGCAAAGAAGCTGGATTTACCTACGCCATTTGCACCGGTAATGCCGACTTTTTGTCCTTTGTGCAGGGTAAATGAAGTGTTGGCAAATAGTACGCGCGTGCCACGACGTAAGGCGATATTTTTAAAATTCAGCATACTTAATATGGTAGATAAAAAGAAACAACATAATCCCGTGTTTAAACCGCAAGACCGTTATTATATTAATGAGCAGGGCTGGTGGTTTTTTACGGTCGAGAGAATTAGCGGGCCTTTTGCAAGTAAACCGGACTGCGTTGATGCTTGCCGCTGGTATATACAAAAGCGCGAAGGTGTCTTGTGAAAAGAAATTTAGCTATTCGGCAAACTTCGCTTATGGTTTGCCGAATGGTAGTCTGGAGTAAGCTTAGAAAGGGCTTTAGCCGTACAAATCAATCATCTTTTTGACTTGTTTAGAGAACTCTTGAATATCGCCTGCTGAGACTGTTTCGATAGGAATAACTAGTGCTGCATCGTTATCAAGAACGATATGTATATAATCGCGAATATGTTCTATGCGTAAAATGGTCTTCCACGGCATTTTGTTTTTACCGCTAGGTGAATTTTCTGCTAAGGCTTTTGGGTCGATACGTAAGGTGTATTTGCCAAACATAGCCAGCTTTTCACGGTCAGTGTAGTTGGTTAATATTTGTCTACGAAAGCTTAGAATGATAATTTGTGGAATGACGATAGCCCAGCAAATAGAGATAGTGACAATATAAAGAGCGGTACGGTAATCGCTATAATATGACCAAAGAAAGAGCCCAAAAATAGACAAGATACCAGGAAAAAATAAGCGGTTTCTTTTTAGTTTCTTTTGTAAGTCATCTGAGGATTCGATTTGTAATTCATTATAGTGAATTAAATCTTTTTCGCGGAATTCATATTCAATTTCAAGCATTGTTTACCCTTTAGTCGTGTGCAAGATGTTATTTGTCCTGCATTATTATTGTTATGGCTATTTTGTTCATTATAACCGTTACACTTAACTGAGTAGAAATTTTTAACGTATTTCTTCCAGAGCTTCGAGCGCTTCGACTAAACTACTGACAGGGTAAATTTTTATGCCGGGCATAGATTTTTTAGGTGCATTAGTTTTAGGGATAATGGCCCTTTTAAAGCCATGCTTTATGGCGTCATTTAAGCGGGCATAGCCATTAGCTACTGGCCTGATTTCACCATTTAAGCCTAATTCACCAAAGAAAAAGCAGTCATGCGGCACAATGGCATCTTTTAAACTAGAGACTATGCTGATAATAATCGCTAAGTCAGAACTGGTTTCGGTGACTTTAATGCCACCTACGACATTGGCATAGATTTCATCACTGGCGGTAAAAATACCTCCATGGCGCGTTAATATAGCTAATAGCATGGCCAAACGGTTTTGATCGAAGCCGACAGCAAGACGGCGTGGATTACCGTATTGGCATTCGGTCACTAAAGCTTGAATTTCTACTAATAATGGTCTTGTGCCTTCCCATAATACGGTAACGACACTGCCGGGTGAGGGTTTTTCAGTGCGATTGAGAAACATTGCTGAGGGGTTTTTGACTTCTTTAAGGCCGCCACTCTCCATGGCGAAGAAGCCCAGCTCTCCGACGCTACCAAAGCGATTTTTATCTGCTCTAAGAACGCGAAACCGAGCGTCATCGGTAGAGGCGAGAATAAGTTGCGTATCGACTATATGACTTAAAGTCATCGGGCCTGCTAAAGATTGGTCTTTAGTGACATGGCCCACCATGAAAATAGAAACGTTTTGTTTTTTTGCATACTGAGTGAGATAGCTAGCCGATTCTTTGACTTGGGAAACCGAGCCAGGAGTCGAATCAGAGGTCTGAGTATGCATGACTTGTATGGAGTCAATGACCAGTATGTTGGGTTTTATTTCATCTAAGGTATCGCAAATGCTTTGTACTGAAGTTTCAGTTAGCATTTGAATTTTATCGAGTGGTAAGTTCAGGCGAATAGCGCGTTCGGCAATTTGCTGTAAAGACTCTTCACCTGAGACATACAAAACGCTGATGTCTTTTTGCGCAATATTGGCAATAACTTGCAATAGTAGCGTGCTTTTTCCGGCACCGGGTGTACCGCCTATCAGGACAACGCTGCCACGCACAATGCCGCCGCCGAGCACGCGGTCAAACTCAGAGATGCCGGTTGAGAGTCGTTCAGTTTGTTCTAGGGTAACTTCGGAGAGTAATTGAACGTTACTTTTTGTGCCGCTGTAACCTAAGCGCTGTGATTGAGCGGGAGAGCTGCCTAAGCGTACTTCTTTGATGGTATTCCATTCTTGGCAAGCACTGCATTGGCCAGCCCAGCGAGGCGAATCTGCACCACATTCGGTGCAGACAAAAGCCGTATTTTTTTTTGCCATAGGGCTTGAAGGATTTTAAAGTGAGGTGTGTACTGAATATTGTTAATGTAAATGCACTATATTTAGCAGGGGGGGCGTTATTTGTAGATTATAAAATTGAGGTTTTAACCTGCTTGCGTTAGTGCAATTAAATCTCTTTCTAATAATTGACTGTCGCCTAGATTAAGCTCAACGAGGCGACGTAATGTGGAGATACTATCTAAGTCTATATGCTCGCATTTAAAACCAACTTCATTATCTATCACATGACTGACTGATACGCTCATAGTAATAAGCGTTTCTTCAGAAAGTTCTAAGGTTAAGGTGTACAGCATTTCTAAATTATTTTGTTCCCAAGCCTTATCAAAGCGCAGCAAACAACCATGCAGAGAAATATCGATAAGTTCACAAGGCCATTGCATTGATTCATGACTTAAAGTGACTTGAGATTTGTAAAAAATACGGTGGAAATGGCGTTGCTCGTTGTTTTCGCTCATGATGGTTTAGTCCATAAAAAATTGCATGGGAATTTTATCTATAATCAGCATGTCGTCGTTTTTTAATAATAGCGTCTGATCTGCAAGCTCAGCTCCGTTGATTTTAATTTCATCATTCACTTCTAGCATAGAGACAAAATAGCCTTCTTTCCGGCGTGTAATAACAATAATGCCTGAGCCTTCACGACCTAAGCGAGTCATGGTTCTTTTAAGTGGCACTAAGCGGCCTATATGCTTACCGCCCATAACTTGCAGGTTAGCTTCGGGGAGATTGACGCGATTGTTAAATTCTTGATTGAGCTTTTCGTTTTCTGGCTCTTTTGCATGCGCCGCTGAGGTGGTGCTCGCGAATTTTTCAGTGCTGCTGTAGACAATGCGGTGTTTACCAATGGTAATCGTGTCGCTGTCTTGTAGCATTGTTTCTTTATGCTGCACACCATTAATAATTAATGGAAAGTCGCTATTTAACTGCTTAATAAGAGGGCTGGCGTTGCGTAAAACTACGACTGCATGAGCTGGTGCTATTGCTAAGCTATCAACTACTAAATCATTAGTTTCGTCACGACCTATATGAACATTGCCCGACTCAAAGATCGAAGAGTGTATAGGTTTGTCTTTAAAAAAAACAGTGAATTTTGCCATTTTCGTAAGGGGTATCTTTGCTGGTTTCTTTTAGTATAGTCGTATTTTCTGAGTGTTGCTAAAAAACATAAACCTTTGTTTGCTGTGTCGCATTAATGTTCTAGAAATATGGTGCTTTTATTGACAGAGCGGGAATGTTAGCTATTTTGTTTTGTTTTGTTTTTCTGACTCAGAGGGTAAAAATTTGATTCGAGTAATGGCGCGTTTATCGCTGTTCATAATCTCTAAGGGATGTCCGTGGAGGATAAGACTAGTACTGGTTTGTGGGATAGTTTCCATAAACTCAATGATTAGGCCGTTAATTGTTTTCGGTCCTTTGGTAGGGAGATCCCAGTGAGTAATGCGATTAAGCTCTCTAATGGTGACACTGCCATCGACAATATAGCTGCCATCCTCGTATTTTTTTACATCGGCTTCTTCTGTCATGATTTCGCCGACAATGCCCTGTAATAAATCATCCATACTAACGAGTCCTTGAACATCACCATATTCATCGACTACAAGACCAATACGCGCTTGGTCAAATTTGAAGTTTTGTATTTGCTTATGTAGCGGGGTTGTTTCTGGAATAAAGAACGGGGGAATGAGATTGTCAGTTATATCTTGTTTGCTAAAATTATCATTATTAAATGCTTGTACCAAAATGGTTCTTAAGTGTAAAAAGCCAATAACGCGATCAATACTAACTTTATAAACAGGTATTCGTGTATGTTGGCTGTTTTTGAGTTGGTGAACAATGTCTTCAATTGAATTTTCTATGTCGATACCAATAATTTCATTGCGTGGCGTCATAATATCTTCAACGGTGGCACTTTCTAGATCAATAATGCCAAGCAGAATATTTTTATATTTTTCCGGCATGATTGAGTCTGTTTCTGCCACGATACTCTTAAGTTCGTCTTTATTGAGTGTTGCGGCATTATGTTCATGTGCCTTAACACCAAATATGCGTAGCAGGCCGTTAGCGATAAGATTGACAAACCAGACGATAGGATAAAATATTTTTAATAAAGGGCTGTAAACCCAGGCTGCTGGAAACGCCATAACTTCAGGTTTTAGGGCGGCAAGTGTTTTTGGTGCAACTTCAGAGAAGATAAGCACAACAAGTGTCAGTGCGCCGGCTGCAATAGCGATACCTTCATCTCCCATGAGGCGCATACCAAGAATGGTTGCTAGAGAGGATGCCAAAATATTGACGAAGTTATTGCCGAGTAAAATAAGGCCTAACAGACGATCAGGGCGCTTTAATAGTCTTTGTGCTTTTTTTGCACTCCTATGCCCTTGTTTGACTAAGTGTTGCAGGCGATAACGGTTAAGCGTCATTAACGCTGTTTCAGAGCCTGAAAAGAAGGCTGAAAAGCCAAGTAATGCGATGAGTATGCCAAATAGGACACTAGTAGGTATGTCGTTCAAGAATAGGTACTGGGTTAGTTAAGTTGGTTACATCATCTATTATGGGCTGTAATTGTCAAGCTTCATTATTATAAATATGGGAATAGGGTGCCGAGGCAGAGTCAAATTACATTAAGTTTTTTCTGGAAGCTAATGAAATAGTGACATTTTTTTGACATGCAACTAAAAGGGTGATTAACTTTGTTCAAAAAATTGACGCTGCGATAGCCACTTTATCTGCAATGTTTTTTTAAATGTTTTAATTGCACGATAAAATACCTATAATTTCTTACGGTTTAGTGTATTTTGAGCATAAAGTTATGTATCAATCTAGCAGGAAGCTGCTATTTCAGTGAATAGGCATTTTTAATATGGCTCTACCACGTATTATTCTTATTGATGACAATCCCGCTAGAGGGCAGCAGTTTTTGGCTGTTATTCAGTTTCTTGAATATCAGGGGGAATTGTATAGCGCTGAGAATTTTAGCGAAAAACTGCATTCCGTTGACGATGTTTTTGTTGTATTCGTGGGGGCAGGAGTTGATAAACAAGCCACTGTTATTAAATCAGTTGTTGAGCTAGTTGCAGCTATCCCCGTGGTTCTGTTGATTGATAAAGGTACTTTTTTGCAAGTGCCTTCAGCGATACAAAGTCTAGTAACTTCCATTCAAGAGTGGCCGGTTACTTATACTGTTTTAATGGACAGTTTACAGGTCTTACAAAAGAAGCAACAAAATCATGCAAAACCAGCGCCTAGAAGCCCTGATAATAAAGGATTAGCCGGTAGTAGTGAGGCGATTAAGCAAATTCGGTTTTTAATCGATCAAGTGGCTGATTCTGATGCCACAGTTCTTATCTTAGGCGAGTCTGGTACGGGCAAGGAAGTTGTTGCACGAGCCTTACATAAAGCATCCTCTCGGCATAATAATGCTTTTGTGCCGGTTAACTGTGGGGCAATTCCGGCGGAACTGCTAGAAAGTGAGCTATTTGGTCATGAAAAAGGTGCTTTTACCGGTGCTTTAGCGACTCGGCAGGGGCGTTTTGAAATGGCTGAGGGGGGAACCTTGTTTCTTGATGAGATAGGGGATATGCCCATGCCGATGCAGGTCAAGTTATTAAGAGTTTTGCAAGAAAGGTCTTTTGAACGCGTTGGGAGCAATAAAACTATACATTGCGATGTTCGAGTCATATCGGCAACACATAGAGATATTGAACAAGCCATCATAGAGAATCTTTTTAGGGAGGATTTGTTTTATCGCTTAAATGTTTTTCCTATAGAAATGCCTGCATTAAGGGAGCGTGTTGAAGATATTCCGTTATTAATTAAAGAATTAGCCGCCCGTCTAGAAAAAAATAAGCGCGGTACTGTTACCTTAACGCCAGATGCGATTAATGTTTTAATGCAACATACTTGGCCGGGTAATGTGCGTGAACTGGCTAATTTAATAGAACGTGTTGCGATTATTAAGCCTAATGGCTTGGTTGACGTGGCTGATTTACCAGCAAAATTTAGACAATTTACTGTGTCGGATGACATTATTGTCGAAGAAGCGCCGGAAAATTTTCTGGAGCTCGCTCAGGAGGTGGAAGATAAACTTGAGCAGGCCGTGTTGCAAAAAGTTTTTAGTGCGCAGTTACCTGAAGAGGGAATGGACTTAAAAGAATATCTCAATGAAGTTGAAATAAGCTTAATTAAGCAGGCTTTAGATGAATGTAAGGGTGTGGTT
>JAUVAA010000011.1 GCA_030591965.1 bacterium | reverse complement strand
CTTGGACAATTGCATAAGAGCCGATGCGGCAAAATTGGTGAGCAACTACACTGCCGCCCATAAATACGCGATCATCAATTTGAACAAAACCGCCCACAGCAACATTGTTGGCGAAAATAGTGTGATTTCCGATTCGGCAATCATGCGCGACATGGCTGTTATTCATAAAAAAACAGTTAGAGCCGATTAGTGTTGTGCCATTTTCTTCTGAAGCTCTATGGGCGGTAAAGCCTTCTCTGAAAACATTATCATTACCACAAACTAGCCATGAAACGGTTTCTTCTTTAAATGAAGTATCTTGAGGCAAGTCACCTAAAACAGTGTGCGGATGTAATATATTACCAGAACCCATTTTGGTGTAAGGCATAACCACGGCATGCGCGCCAATTTTGCAGTTATCGCCTATCTGTACATGGTTTTCGATCACAGCAAAAGGGCCGACAGTGATGTTTTTTCCTAGTACAGCTTGCTCAGCGATATAGGCGGTTGGGTGAATGTTTTGGGTCATATAAGCATTAGCCTCGTGGGTGATATTGGGAATGTAATTCTTTTAAGCGCTCGTTAGCGACATGGGTATAAATTTGCGTAGTGGATAAGTCGCTGTGGCCTAATAATAGTTGCACGACGCGCAAATCAGCGCCATGATTTAATAAATGGGTCGCAAAGGCATGGCGTAGTGTATGCGGTGATAATTCTTTTGTAATGCCTGCTTTTTTCGCATAGCGCTTAATAATATGCCAAAAAGCTTGGCGTGTCATACCTGAGCCCCTATTAGTAACAAAAATGGTGTTGCATTGGCGCTCAGATAATAGCGCTTTACGGCTGTGTTGCATATAGTCTTCTAAGCAGCTTAGGGCTTGCTCGCCGACAGGTACTAAGCGCTCTTTATTGCCTTTTCCTGTTACACGCAGTACGCCCATGCGTAGGTTAATTTGGTCATTACTTAAGTTAACCAGCTCTGATACGCGCAAACCTGTTGCGTAGAGCATTTCTAACATGGCTTTATCTCTAGCGCCTAAAATGGAGCTGGGTTCTGGGGCTTCAAGCAATAATTCTACGTCGTACTCAGTTAGTGTGTCAGGTAAAGGTCGGCCAAGCTGTGGTTGGTCAATTAATGCAGTGGGATCGGTGACGACTAGTTTTTCGCGTAATAAATAAGCATAAAACCGACGTAGGCTAGATAAAATTCGTGCTGATGAGCGTGCGCTAATGCCTTGTTCATAGCGCTGGCTTAAAAATAATCGAATGTCATTATTAGATGCTTGCTCTATAGGGTTGCTTAGAGTTTTGTTGAAGATACGTAAATCACTGGCGTAAGCGCTGAGGGTGTTTTTGCTTAAGCCATTTTCCACCCATAAGGCATCGACAAAGGTATCGATTAATTGTTTAGAGCTCATGAATGAGTGTTTTTTCGTGGCGTAATAAAGCGTGTTTGATTGTCAGCATAGGGCCTGATGTTTGTCCTGCATAACCCCCTGATCCTGATTTGGCAACAACTCGGTGGCAGGGAATAATAATCGGGAAAGGGTTGTTACGGCAAGCATTAGCAAGCGCTCTAGGGCTGGTATTTAGAAGCTGAGCAAGTTCGCCGTAAGTTCTCGTTTGGCCTATGGGGATGTCGCAAAGCGCTTGCCATACTTTTTGTTGGAAGGTCGTACCTTGTTTTAGTAGTGGAATTGTATAGTCTACCGCCGCCGTATACCAATAATAATGAAGGATTTGTTCGAGCTGTATAGGCGTATTGCTGGATGGCTCGCGAGTGTCGTTGAGCCATTTAATTTTACCTAGTAAAGAGGCGTGTATCTGAATGCTTAATGAGCCGATAGATGTGTTGCAATAATAAGTTTCGACTGCAATGGGCCTATCGGGTGTGCGCCAGTTCAGGTGCATGGTGTTTAGACTAATCGAGCATAGATTCTAGCTTTTCACAGTAGGCTTTGAGTATTTTGATGCGTGCATAACGTTTGTCATTGCCTTCGACTAAGACCCAAGGTGAGGCTTGAGTGCTGGTGCGCGCAACCATATCGTTGACCGCAAGTGAGTAAGCATCCCACTTATCCCGGTTACGGTAATCTTCTTCGGTGATTTTATGCTGTTTGTAGCTGATTTGTTCGCGCTCTTTAAATCGACGTAACTGTTCGTCTGGGTCAATATGTAGCCAAAACTTTAATATCGCAACGCCATGATGTGTTAGTGATTCTTCAAAATTGCGAATTTCGGGGTAAGCACGTGTCCACTCTTCTTCTGTGGCAAAGCCTTCAGCGCGCTCGACTAAAACACGACCATACCAGCTACGATCATAGATAGTGACGCGACCTGCGCGAGGCATATGTCGCCAGAAGCGCCACAGATAGTGCTGCATACGTTCTTCATCGGTAGGTGCGGCAACAGAAATAACCTGGTAATTCCTGGCATCAAGAGCGTGGGTGAGTCGGCGTATGGCGCCGCCTTTGCCGCCTGCATCCCAGCCTTCAAAAACTAAAACACTAGAGGTTTGTTTCTCGTGCGCTTGGCGTGCCAGTTTATTTAGTTTCCCTTGATAATGATTTAGTTGTTCATTGTAGGTTTTTTTATCTAGCGATAGACTTAGGTCTAGTGAGTCTAGGATATTCGGTTGATTACCGTGAATTATTTGTGGTGTATACGCTGGTGCAGGAAGGCCTTTTTTGTGCTCTAGTGTTTCAATATGTAAATTGATTTTATCTAGTATATGTTGCCCTACTGTTAAGCTGCTATAGCGTATATCGCTACCTTCAACAATTAACCAAGGATTTTTTGCTGTACTGGTTTCTGTTAATATTTTTTCTGCAATACCAACAAAAGCGTCATACATTTTTAGGTGTTTTTTATCGCGTTCGGTCACTTGCCATGCTGTCTCAGGGTCTTTTCCTAGCTGTTTTAAACGCTTTTTTTGTTGCTCTTGTTTTAAATGTAACCAGCACTTAATAATTAAAGTGCCATCATCAGCAAGTTCTTGTTCTAACTCGTTGATATGCGTTAAATCAGCTTGTAATTCAGCATCGTTAATTTTTTCGTAAACTCGAGTAGCGATCGGCGCACTGTACCATGATCCTACGTAAATACCGATAGTGCCTTTGGCTGGCATAGTGCGCCAAAAGCGCCAGAATTTAGGGCGTTCTTTTTCTTCGTCACTAGGGGAGTCATAGGCGTTTGTGCGCATGTAGCGCGGATCTAACCATTCGTTGAGTAAATTAATGACCTCACCTTTACCTCCGCCATCTACACCAGAGATCAAAATGATGACTGAGAAACCTTGGCTACGGAGTTGTTGTTGTAGCATTAACAATTGAGTGCGTAGTTTTGGTACTTTTTCGAGATAGTCAGTTTTACTGACTTTATGTCCTAATTCGGCAATTTCAAACATAGTGGTAGTTATTATTTTAAGGATTAAGGAGATTATGCAATATAGCTAAGTTGCGATATAAGCTGACTAAGGCTCTCGCCATGTAAATTTTGCTACACACCCATCAGAACCTTTATAATGAACCTTTTTTTGCATAAGCTCAATGGTGATTCTTGGAAAATTTTACTCCTATTTCTGCTTTATTAGGCGGTGCTTTAATCGGCGTTAGTGTTAGTTTGTTGCTTTTATTGAATGGTCGTATGGCCGGTATTAGTGGCATTATGAATGGCGTGTTTAGTGCGCCTAAAAAAGAAGAGGTATGGCGAGCATTATTTCTTATCGGTTTAATTGTTGGTGCGGCACTGTTTCAGTTTTTAACGCAGGGTAGCTTGAGTGTGCGCGAGGGCTATCCTTTATGGCTGATTGTTATCGGTGGTTTTTTGGTTGGCTTTGGCACGCGTCTAGGTAGTGGTTGCACGAGTGGTCACGGCATTTGTGGTATCGCTAATTTTTCTATGCGTTCAATTAGTGCGACATTGACTTTTATGGCAAGCGGCATGCTCACTGTTTTCGTGCTTAAGTATCTTGTGGGGGTAGTTTAATGAAGACGAATCTAGTCGCCTTACTGGCAGGAGTTATTTTTGGTCTAGGTTTGGCTTTATCGCAAATGATTGACCCGAATAAAGTATTAAATTTTCTGGATGTTAGTGGTAACTGGGATCCGAGTTTGGCCTTTGTCATGATGGGGGCGTTAGCGGTCACAATGGTCACTTTTCGATTTATCTTAAAGCGAGAGACTCCTGTTTTTGAGTCTGGTTTTCATGTTTCTAAGCAAACTATTATTAATAAACCATTAGTAATAGGTGCAGCAGTGTTCGGCATAGGCTGGGGAATGACGGGTTATTGTCCTGGTCCTGCATTCGCGAGTTTAGGCTTGCTTTCAATGGAAGGTGTGTTAATGGTTGTTGCTATTTATGCTGGCTTTTTTGCCGAACGATATTTAGTGAGAAAATAATAAATACATGGAATTCTTTTCGTTTGAGTTAATCCATATTGCTGCAGGTAGTCTGGTTGGTTTTGTTATAGGCTTAACGGGAGTCGGCGGGGGGTCATTAATGACGCCGATATTAGTGTTAGGTTTTGGCATTGCTCCTGCCATCGCGGTGGGTACTGATTTATTATATGCCGCTTTGACTAAGTGCAGTGGCGTGCTTTTTCACCACAAAAATAATACGGTGGACTGGGCAATTGTTGGCTTGTTGGGCGCGGGTAGTGTACCTAGTGCTTTGATTACGGTGGTTTTGCTTGAGCAAGTTAAGGATACTGGGTTTAATTCAGATAGCTTAATGATGGGCACTTTGAGCATCATGTTGATACTTACCTCGATTATTGTGTTAATCAAAGGCCGGTTGGTTTCCTATGTCAGTCACCATCACGGTGAATCTAACTTCATTAATACACTCAAAGCTTATCGCCCGCATTTGACCGTTTTGTCCGGCGTTATTTTAGGTATCCTAGTGACGATCTCTTCAGTGGGGGCGGGTGCTATTGGTTCAGCTATTTTATTTTTACTGTACCCAAATAAAAAACCAGTCTCGATTGTGGGTACTGATATTGCTCATGCCGTTCCTTTAACGGCAATTGCGGGTGTGGGGCATTTACATTTAGGGACGGTTGATTTTGATTTGTTAATCGGTTTGTTAATGGGCGGAGTACCGGCAGTCTACCTAGGGAGTTTTGTCGGTAAGTATATTCCTGATCATTGGTTAAGGGGGGTGATTGCGTTATTGCTTTTTGCTATGGGGATGAAATTAGCGCTGCGTGGAATCAGCTAGTGTTGTCGTGTTTATGGTTAGGTTTTTTAAGGCAGGATCTGAATAATATGCATTCTTGAGAATCTTTCTGATAAAATACACCGTTAATCCAATTTATGGATGAAATGTTGGGATAGTTTGAAAGTGTGCGCTGTAGCGTACTTAAAAAGGCTATATTTTTAATGAATTTTATAAAAGGTATTTTAGTATGACTTTTGTTGTTACTGAAAATTGCATTAAATGCAAGTTTACTGACTGTGTTGACGTTTGTCCTGTCGATTGTTTCCATGAAGGTCCTAACTTTTTAGTTATCGATCCTGATGAGTGTATTGATTGTACTTTATGTGAGCCTGAATGCCCTGCAGGTGCTATTTTTGCAGAAGATGAATTGCCTGAAGGACAAGAGGAATTTATAGAAATTAATGCTGAATTAGCTCAGGTATGGCCAGTTATTACTGAGGTTAAACCTGCTGCAGATGATGCTGAAGAGTGGGATGGTAAAACGGGTAAACTAGAGCTGCTAGAAAGATAAGATTCTTTAGGTGAGTAAGCTTATCTTGCTCACCTAATATCAGATTTTACATAGCCAAATATTCATCCTTTAGTTTTACATAATGCGCAGATGAATATTCTAAAAACTCCTTCTCCTCCGTGCTTAACTCGCGCGCCTTTTTTGCCGGTGAGCCGATATATAGATAGCCACTTTCTAGTACTTTTCCCGAAGGTACTAATGACCCAGCTCCAAGCATCACATAATCTTCTAATACCGCATTATCCATAATAATTGCGCCAATTCCGACTAAGCAATAATTTCCCACAGTACAAGCATGTATTACGGCTCGATGGCCAATTGTGACTCCTTTACCGATATTTAAAGGCGCTTTTTTAGGTGAGTATTTGCCTGCATGAGAGACGTGTAAAACACTACCATCTTGAATGTTGGTGTTTTCACCTATATTTATGCTAGCAACGTCGCCTCGAATCACGACGGTAGGCCAAACGGACACATTATCTGCTAAAGTGACGTCACCAATAATCACCGCACTATCATCGATATAATTAGCCGCGCCAATGCGGGGCAGAATATTCTTAAAAGCTCTTAGGGGCATAAGATTCTCTATTATGTTGTTCAAAACACATAATCATACTGTCATTTCTAGTATTATTCAGCTATAAATAAATTTTAAAAAATGCATCTTGAGGGGTATAGGCTATGGCATTATTTGATGGTATTAAACGTCAGTTACGATCAGTTATTCAGTGGGAAGCACCCGATGCTGATGTTTTATTTCAGCAATGGCATGGCAATGCTGAAGAGCTAAAGAATGCTTCAAAATTAATTGTTGGGCCGGGGCAGGGTTGTATTTTTGTTTATGAAGGTCGCGTAAAGGCGGTCATTAATAAGCAATGCCTGATTAATTTAGAAACCGATAATATTCCTTTTTGGACGACTGTCACAAAGTTTATGCAATTTTTTGAAAGTGAGCATAAAGCGCATATTTATTTTTATAAGCAGACGAAAGTTTTGGATCAGAAATGGGGCACGAATTCACCGATTAAGTACGATGATCCTAAATACAAGTTCCCCGTTGGATTGCGTGCTTACGGCAATTATAGTTACCGTATTTCTGACCCAGAAGGTTTTTTTATCAATGTGGTCGGCAGTGAAAATGACTTTCATATTGATGACTTTCGTAGGGTTATGTCCAATCGATTGGTTCATCCTTTAAGTGATTTCTTGGCGGAAAGTCGTTATTCTTACGCTGAAATTGATGCGAAACGTGAAGAAATTGCCTCAGGTATGGATGCTAAATTACAGCAAGAATTCCACAAACTGGGTTTTGAAATTACCGATTTTCGAATCGAAGGCACTAATTTTGATGAACAGACTTTAAAGCGTATTAACCGCATTGCTGATTTAAGTGCAGAAGCGCAGGCAGCGGCAGCAGTAGGTTTGGATTACGCACATATGCAACAATTAGAAGCAATGCGTGAAGCAGCACGTAATGAAGGTGGTGGTGCTGGTTTAGGGATGGGTTTAGGTGCAGGCATGGGAATGGGGCAGAGCATGGCTAATACAATGAGTGCTGGTTTTGGTGCGCCTGAAACACAGCCTACTGCAAATGCTGCTTCAGATCCTATGCAAAAATTAGCACAACTTAAAAAGATGTTTCAGGCTGAACTTATTTCTGAGCAAGAATACAGCGCTAAGAAAAAAGAGATTTTGGATAGTATGTAATGGCCAGTTGTAAAAGTTGTTCTGCGCCTTTACTGGCAAATACGAATCGCTGTCAATATTGCGGTGTACGTAATGATGTTGATTTGCATGCAAAACATGATTTTTCGGTGCACAAGCAGGCGTCAGACAGGACCTGTCCTCATTGTGATCAGGCTTTGCAAACTATACAGTTGCAATTGGATGAAGCTTTTTTTATTGAGCGCTGCACCGATTGCTTTGGTTTGTTTTTTGATTTAGGAGAGGTCGAAACTTTATTGAATCATGCTGTTAATGAAGTGCGTGCTATTAATTTAGCGCATTTAGATAATGTTAATATCGATCGTTATCAGAAAAAGCAGCCAGTAAAGTATATTAAGTGCCCTGTGTGTCGAGAGTTTATGCGCAGGACTAGTTTTGCGCAGAAAAGTGGCGTGATTGTTGATAGCTGTCGCGCCCATGGCTTATGGCTGGATAGTGGAGAAGTGACCCATTTGATGGAGTGGAAGAAAATGGGCGGGCAGTTATTGCATGAGCGAGAGCAACGCAAAAAACCTCGAGAAAGGCCGGTCGAGTTAAGTAGAGAGCTCGACTTATGGCAGTCTTCAATGCCTAAGCAAACGATAGGTTTGGAATCTGATTTACTGGATGTTTTAGCTTATGTGGTTAAGAAAATATTATAAACCCCATCCACTTTGAAATATGTGGTTTTTAGTTGGTATTCTTTTTGTATTCGTCATTCCTGTATGCTTTTGGCAGGAATCTATTGATGATGTTTAGATTCCCGATAAAAAACTTCGGGAATGACGAGAGTTTTCATAAACTACGATTTTCAATATAGACTGGGTTTAGCGAGCTTGATTAAGTGAAATGTTCATTATTATCTACACTCTCGTCTAAGATGGGGGTGTTAGATACTTCAATATGCGCTGCCGCTGAGCTGAGATGTAATAAATTGTGTAAGCGGCAGGTCTGTGGTTTTAGATCGGCACGGTGTAAAGTAATGAATTCGCCTGACTGAAATCTGGTGTCATTAAAAACGACACTGTCATTTGAGTTAAGTGCTTTTATCTCAGGTAAAAATAAAGCCCAAGTATAAATAGCATCATGATCAGGTAGTGAAATATAGGCAAGTTCAGATTCTAAGGCAAACAACTTAATGCCTAGCTCTATTTCATGTTCAGTGAGTTGCATTATTCTGCAAATAATACCGACTTCAATAGTATCGCTATGTTTAATACCTATGACGTCGCCAATTTGTACTTTTGAGCTGTTGTTATCAGTGTTAAATATTATTTTATAGCCTTTGATGCTACTGTCAGAAATATTTAAAAGTGATTCTTGAGTGCTTTCAATTACCTGCTCGGGAGTGTTATTCCAAATGCTAGTGTCGGTGGGTTTATTGCTGTCAGCTCCAAAAATTTTCTTAGCCTGAACTGTATTGCCCTTTTTAAAGTTAGAATCATTTAGCAGGTTTTTCATGACATCTAGTGATTCGTAACCTGCACTGACTAGTTCTAAGTCAGGAATAGACCAACCACCTGCGACTCGTGGGTCAAAGTTTTCTGTTTTTTCCTTTTGAGGGTTAATCTGTAGTGAGCTGTTATTGCGTAATGACTGTATGATGCTAGCTAAGCCCATAATGCCATATTGCTCTTTTTGTTCAATGATGCGAGTAAACTGTCTTTTTTTCTGTAGGCTTAGTGAGTTGGACGCCTGCTGAATGAGTTCTCGATTAATCAACTTAAGAATGCCGCTGCCTTGGGCTTCATCGTTAGTATTTTGGTTTATGCTGATGGCTGCATTAAAGCCAGAAAAAAAACGGAAAGCACTTTTTTGGGTTTTTTTCAGGCGCGTTAAATTACTCGGAGGAGCATCGGTATTTAAGTCAAAACCTGAGTATTGCGTCGGACTTTTTTTGTCAAACTTTTTTTCTAGCAGCATTAATGAAGTGTATTTTTCTATACAAGTAGAAATACTTAGCATAGCTCGCGGTCGAAATTGGTGGAAATCGCAATGATAAAGCGCAATAAGGTGTTTGAAAGCTTTGCTAATCGTATTGCTATGGTGGTCATGAACCTTAATTGTTAAGTCGTGTATTTCTAAGTTGCTCGCTAAGCCATAGAGTAAGTAACTTTGTTTCCAAAAATTAGCATAAGGCGTTTTATAGGCTGCGGATATATGCAGGTAGGCAGCAATGAGTGATTGTAAGCCGTAAAAAAAAGTTTGCGCGTTAGCGAGGCTGCTCTTTTTGTTAATGCAACTAGCAAAGCCATTGGCTAGTTCTGCATAAATCCAGACGATATACTCAACATGACTTTTTTCTTCGGGTGTTAGTGGTGGCGCGCTATTTAAAATGCTATTTTTTAGAGGCTCTAAAAAAAGAGGCATTGCTTGGTAAATACCGATTAAAAGCAGAGATTTCTTTTCTATAGCTAGTGTATTGTTGGTGTTGATGTTTTGTATGGCGAGGAATACTTGATGTGCTTTTTCACTGGCAGAGCTATTTTCTAAGGAGAGCAGCCAAGTGCCAAAAGCTTTACCAGTTAATTCAAATGGTAGTTGAAAGTTGCTATGAGCGGGCGCTGATTTAAAATTATAAATATCCATTTTGGCTACCTGCTATTTAGATGTTGTGAGTCTCAATTTATATGTTTATAAACTTATTATAATTGTATAACAAAGTCGATGCTACAGCTTACTATAAAAAGGGATGATAGTGTTTTAAGCGCTTTTTAAGCTATACTTAACTATATCTATGAATTAGAGTCAAAGAGGAAAAAATGGCCTTAATACCTGACTTTTTTAAGTCAAAGAAAACTAATGCAACTAAGGCTGATTCAGTGGTTGGTGTAGCTGAATCTATTTCTGTAGACGATTTAAAAAAACTAATTCCTATCCGGCAGCTAAAGTCAGAGTTTTTAGAGGCCTTTGTTTTGGAACATAAAGCTAAAATTTTCTCTAAAGGAGCAACGTTGTTTGCAGCTGGAACGCCAGCAGATAGTATTTATTTTTTATTACAGGGTGAGGTTGAGCTAACAGATCAAAATGGTGTGAGTTATATTATTGATAACGCATCGCCAAAATCTCGTTTCGCGCTTTTTGCAGGGGTTGTGCATACGACGACGGCAATTGCTAAAACGGATGTTAGTATTTTGGCTGTGTCGCAAAAAATTATGCGGATGCACCAAGTGGATAAGCAGGGGCAGCAGTTAGAATTACCTCCTGAATATGAAAATAATCGTTTATTGCAATTATTTGTGCAAAATTTCTCGAATGATGAAGTGCAAATTCCAGCGATGCCTGATACTGCATTGTACTTGCGCAAGGCGATGCAGCAAGAGATCGGCGTGCATGAAGCGGTTAAAATTATCCAATTAGATCCGGTTGTTTCAGGGAAGTTGATTCAAGTCGCCAATTGCCCTTTATATATTACCCTGCAGCCCGCTAAATCATGTTTGGAGGCAGTTAATAGGATTGGTTTAATTGGGGCGCGCAGTTTAGTCACGACCTTGTGCTTAAAGCAGATTTTTAATAGTAAAAATCCTGTGTTAAAGAAGTATATGGATGCTTTGTGGAAACGCAGTATTTATATTTCCAGTATTAGCTATGTACTAGCGAAAGAAACGGGTAAAGTTGATCCAGAAGAGGCATTATTAGCTGGTTTAATCGTCGATATTGGTATTATTCCTTTGTTAAGCTTTACAGATAATTTGCCGAGTGATTTTTACACTGAAGCAGAGCTCAAGGAGGCGATGGGTTTTGTTCGTGGTGTGGTTGGCAAGCGGGTACTAGAGCGTTGGGATTTTCCTGAAGAATTGGTTGATATTCCGCTGTATTCTAATGATTGGTATCAGCACCGGTCAGAAGAGTTGTCCGTGCTTGATGTTGTGGTATTGGCACAACTGCATAGCAAAATAGGGCAAAAAGACAATAAAGTCTATCCGGCTATTTCTTCTATTCCGGCAGCTAGTAAACTGGACGATGCGACTTTATCGCCAGAACATTCTTTGGCGATTTTGCATGATGCTAAAGGTAAGATCAACAACGCATTAAGGGCTTTTTCATAGTAAAAATAATAATGAGATATTAAGGAGATGGAATTTCTAAGTTGTGGAGGTAAGGGTGTTTTGGAAAAAATTATTTGTTAAGAATGTCAAGAGTGAGCCGTATAAAAATAACAATTTGGTCTCTCAGAGTTCTGAAGCAAGAAAAATATCAGTAAAGAAATTAAATATAGCCCTACCGTTTCTACAAAAATTATATCCGATTCGACTACTATCTGAATCTGAGCTACAGCAGATTGAGGTGTTAGGTGAGGATTTCGAGCCTGGGCAGGTTATCTATAGAGAGGGTGACCCTTTAACTTACCTTACCTATACTATTGATGGCGAGGTGTTGTGTGAGAATGCAATAGGGGCTCATTACGAAGTAGCAGCACATACTTTTAAAGCCTTGTATCCCTTATCAAGTAGCGACTTAAGCCTGTTTACAGCTATAGCGAAAACTAAGGTAAAAGTTATTTATTTACCTAAAGACTTATTATTGGGTAGTTCTAGTCGCCAAGTAAAAACTGATATTGGTCAGTTGTCTATGGTTGGGCCTTTACAAAAAATCCCTTTTGGTCAAAAATTATTAAACAGTATACAGGCTGATAATATTGAGGTGCCTGGCTTGCCGGATGTTGCTATTCGTTTGCGTATGGCCGTGCAAAAAGATATCGGTATTACTGAAGCGGTAAAAATTGTTAACCTAGATCCGAGAATTGCAGCAAAAATAATTCAAGTGGCAAATAGCCCCTTATATCGTGGAGTAAATTCTTTTTCAAGTTGTGACACGGCCTTAAATCGCTTGGGTTTGAATGCCACACGTAATTTAGTCACTAGTTTTAGCATGAAGGCATTATTTACCAGCAAAAATAAACTATTAACTAAAAAAATGCATCAGGCATGGCAGCAAAGCGTAAAAGTGTCTAGTCTATGTCATACATTAGCGTTGCTTACCAAAAAAGTAGACCCAGAAGAGGCTTTATTAGCTGGCCTGACACATAATATTGGAATTTTACCAATTGTTAAGTTGGCTGATCAGCAAGAAAACCTATCTTTCGATGATTTAGAGAAGTGTCTACGCATATCTCAAGCCTATATAGGACAGTTAGTATTAACTCAATGGGATTTTCCTGAAACCGTAGTAAAAATTCCTTACTTAATTGATAACTGGTTTTATGAAAGTGGTACTGACTTTGGTTTAGTGGATATAGTAATTTTGGCTAAATACCATAGCTTATTAGGTTCGGAATATATGCCTTTTTTACCTGCTTTACATGACTTACCTGCTTTTCAGAAAATGGGGACTCAGGGACTTACGCCAGGTATGTCATTACAAATACTACATGATGCAAAGCAGCAAGTTGCTGATGCCATGAATCTTTTTAGTGCTTAGATTATGAGTTGGTTTACTAATATTTTTTCAGGAAAGACGAGCTATGAACCTCTAGGCAAGGTAGGTGTTGCCCCTATAGAAAAAAGAGAGCTAATTGAATGCCAGAATTGCACGACACCTATAGCAGAGGACTTAGATAAATTATTGTACGAACAAATACAACATTTAGTGCCATTGCGGAGTTTAGATGAGCAGGAGGTTGCTTTTTTACCGCACAAAATTTTAACTTATGCAGAGCAGTCTATAATTTTTATTCGCCAGCAGCCTGCACAATATGTTTATTATCTTTTGAGTGGTGAGCTTATCTTGCAGCCAGAAGGTGAAAGTAATTATGAAATCGCAGCCAATTCTACGCGCGCTCACTTACCTATTAATAGTGGGAAATCTTTTGGTGCGACAGCAGTAGCTAAAACTGAAGTAAAAATATTGTTGATTGACGCTGATTTAACAAAACTTTGGACAGCAAAAAGCATCGAAGAGGTGTCTTGCGTAGAGTTGATTGATATTGCTCTGCCTGAACAATTAAATAATAGCCGGTTTTTTCATAGCTTCACTGACGCTTATCGAGAAAATAGGTTGATGTTACCCTCTTTGCCAGACGTTGCTTTTAAATTAAAAACAGCTATGGATTATGAGATTGGTACTCAAGACGCTGTAGAAATTATTCAGATAGATTCGGCAATAGTCGCAAAATTAATTCAAGTTGCTAACAGTTCCTTGTATGCCCCTATAACGCCAATTCTTAATTGTCAGGATGCAGTAACTCGCTTAGGCTTGACTGCGACACGTAATTTAGTAATGGGGCTCAGTTTAAAACAGCTATTTCAGTGTAAAGATAAAAAACTGATGGGCGCAATGCAGAATTTATGGCGGCGGAGCTTATATGTATCTAGCCTAAGTTTTGTGCTCGCGGAAGAGGTAGGCACCATAAACCCTGATGATGCTTTATTAGCGGGTTTAATTAGTGATATAGGCGTGATTCCACTATTACATTTTGCTGGGCAATACCCAGATGAATATCCTGAGGTGACGCAATTAGAGGAGGCAATACCTTATTTGCGTGCGCCGGTAGGCACTTTGGTGTTACATACTCTAGGTTTTCCTGATGAGTTGGCAGGTATTCCACACCATTCTGAAGACTGGCACTATGAGAGTGGCGCTGATATGAGCTTAATTGATATTGTTATTTTGGCCAAATTACACAGTTATTTTGGCTCTCAACAAGCAAACCATTTGCCCTATATTAATACTATTCCTGCGTATTCGAAACTCACAAATGGCACGTTAACTCCTGACTTTTCTTTGCATATATTGCAGAGAGCAAATGAGCGCGTTAAAGCTGTAATGAGTGTTTTTTCTTAATTTCTTTTGTATATAGCTATTTCCAATTGATGCGCCTTATGTTTTTGGCGAGACCTTTCTAACTAATATTGACTTCCATGACCAATCCATTACTTAATAGCACCGAACTCCCCCAATTTTCGCAAATCAAAGCAGAGCATATTAAGCCTGCCATCGAGCAATTATTGACTGAAGCGCAGACTTTAGTTGAAACGCTACTGTCTGAGAATGAAGTCTATACTTGGGAAAACTTGATCTCTCCTTTAGAAGAGTCTGAGGATTGTATTAATAAAGCTTGGTCGCCAGTGAGTCATATGAACTCAACGGTTAATAGCGATGAATTGCGTGATGCTTATAATGCCTGTTTGCCAAAATTAAGTGCGTACTCAACAGCGATGGGGCAGCATAAAGGTTTATTTAAAGCGTATGAACAAATTGCTGCAAGCGATACTTATGCGACATTGGAGTCTGCGCAGCAAAAAATAATTCAAAATTCATTGCGTGGCTTTCGTTTGTCAGGTATTGATCTTGATGATGAAAAACAGGCGCGTTATAAAGAAATCAGTTTAGAGCTCTCGCAGTTATCCAGTAAGTATGAAGAAAATTTACTTGATGCAACTAATGATTGGCAGAAACTCATTAGCAAAAAATCAGATTTAGCCGGTTTACCTGATTCTGCATTACAGCAAGCTAAGCAAACTGCCGAGCAGGAAGGCAAGAAAGGGTGGATGCTAACCTTGCAGTTCCCTTCTTATCTGCCTGTCATGACTTATGCTGATGATCGTCAATTACGTGCTGATGTGTACAAAGCTTTTTCTACGCGCGCGTCAGATCAAGGTGCTAATGCTGAATGGGATAATACTGAAATCATGGAGCAAACCATTGCGCTGCGTCATGAAAAAGCGATGTTATTAGGCTTTCAAAATTATGCTGAATTGTCTTTAGCGACAAAAATGGCGGATTCACCTAAGCAAGTTACCGATTTTCTAGAAGAATTGGCAGAAAAGTCATTACCACAGGCACAAAAAGATTTAGCCGAGCTAACAGCTTTTGCTAAAGAGCATTATGGCGTGGCTAAGTTGCATGCTTGGGATATTGGCTATTTTTCTGAAAAAATGCGTCAACAGGCTTATGACTTATCGCAAGAAGAAGTGAAACAATTTTTCCCAGCACCTAAAGTATTGCAAGGCTTATTTGCTGTGGTAGAAAAGCTGTACGGCCTAAAAGTTACTGAAATTACAGCGTTTGATACTTGGCATAAAGATGTACGTTTTTTCCAAATTATGGATAAGAATGGCGAGTTGCGCGGTAAATTTTATATTGATCTATATGCACGAGCGAAAAAGCGTGGCGGCGCATGGATGGATGATTGTGTTGGGCGTAAAAAAGTCGACGGCAAAATACAAACTCCTGTTGCGTATTTGGTGTGTAATTTCACACCACCGATCGGCAATGATCCTGCGCTATTAACGCATGATGAAGTGCTGACTTTATTCCATGAATTTGGTCATGGCTTACAACATATGATGACCCAAGTGGATTACTTGGGAGTGTCGGGTATTAATGGCGTGGAATGGGATGCGGTCGAATTACCCAGCCAGTTTATGGAAAATTGGTGTTGGGAAAAAGAAGCTTTAGACCTAATTTCAGGGCACTATCAAACTGGCGCACCATTACCGGATAGTTTATTTGAAAAAATGCTCGCTGCGAAAAATTTCCAAGCAGGGATGTTAATGGTCAGGCAGTTGGAATTTAGTTTATTTGATTTCCGTATGCACCAAGATTATGACCCAGCGCAAGGCGCTCGAATTTATGAGGTATTGCATGAAATCCGTGAGCAAGTTTCCGTTATGATTCCGCCTGCCTTTAATCGTTTTGCACACAGTTTTTCGCATATTTTCGCTGGCGGGTATGCGGCCGGTTATTACAGTTATAAATGGGCCGAAGTCTTATCCAGTGATGCCTATTCTTTATTTGAAGAAAACGGTATTTTTGATCAAGAAACTGGCATCGCTTTTTTAACACATATTCTAGAGACGGGCGGTAGCGCTGATGCCATGGACTTATTTGTTAAATTCCGCGGTCGTGAGCCGAGTATTGATGCCTTATTAAGACATAATGGTATTGCCGCATGAAGTATAAAGACTTAAGAGACTTTATTGCGCAACTGGAAAAAAAGGGCGAATTAAAACGCATCACCCAAGAAATTGATCCGGTTTTAGAAATGACTGAAATTTGTGACCGTACCTTAAAACAAGGAGGTCCGGCCTTATTATTTGAAAACCCGAAAGGGCATAATATTCCTGTGTTGGCGAATTTATTTGGTACGCCTGATCGCGTGGCAATGGGCATGGGCGAAAGTTCTGTCACCGCATTGCGTGGCGTGGGTGAATTGTTATCGCAGTTAAAAGAGCCTGAGCCACCGAAAGGCATGAAAGATGCGATGGATAAAATCCCCGTGTTTAAAAATGTCTTACATATGGCACCTAAAGTGGTGAAAAATCCGCCCTGTCAGGAGCTTATTAGAAAAGGTGATGAGGTTGATTTGGGGCAATATCCAATTCAAACCTGTTGGCCGGAAGATGTCGGACCTTTAATTACTTGGCCTTTAGTGATTACTAAAGGACCGTATAAAGATCGCCAGAACCTGGGTATTTATCGTTTGCAAGTGATTGCAAAAAACAAAGTGATTATGCGCTGGCTAGCGCATCGTGGTGGGGCTTTAGATTTTAAAGAATGGCAGGATGAAAATCCAGGCAAACCTTATCCTGTATCTGTTGCTTTAGGTGCTGATCCTGCAACGATTCTAGCGGCAGTCACGCCAGTGCCTGATACTTTATCAGAATATGCTTTTGCTGGATTATTGCGTGGTTCTAAAACTGAAGTCGCAAAATCGATTACCAATGATTTACAAGTTCCTGCGAGTGCTGAAATTGTTTTGGAAGGCTTTATTTACCCTGATGAAATGGCACCAGAAGGGCCGTTTGGTGATCATACTGGCTACTATAATGAAGTAGGTGAATTTCCTGTCTTTACCATCGAGTGTATTACTCAGCGCCAAGCACCGATTTATCACAGCACTTACACTGGAAAACCACCTGATGAGCCAGCAGTGCTAGGTGTTGCTTTAAATGAAGTATTTGTACCGATCCTGCAAAAGCAATTCCCCGAAATTACCGACTTTTATTTGCCGCCTGAAGGTTGTTCCTATCGGATGGCAGTGATTAGCATGAAAAAGCAATATGCCGGTCATGCTAAACGAGTTATGCTTGGAACGTGGTCGTATTTACGTCAATTTATGTACACCAAATTCGTTATTGTGGTCGATGACGATGTTGATGTGCATGACTGGCAAGAAGTGATCTGGGCAATTACCACGCGTATGGACCCTGCGCGGGATCTGACCATTTTGGAAAATACTCCGATTGATTATTTAGACTTTGCTTCTCCCGTTTCAGGTCTAGGCTCTAAAGTCGGTTTTGATGCGACCAATAAATGGCCAGGTGAAACGACGAGAGAGTGGGGGAGAACTATCACTATGACCGATGAGGTCGTGAAGAAAGTCGATGAGCTGTGGGATAGTTTAGGGATATAGGGTTGTTAAGTTTCTTTGATCTGTAGGGTGCGCATTGCATACCTTTCAGTATAGAAAGGTGTGCAGATATATATCCTGCACTAACGTACCTTAAAGAATGCGTATGAATAATTTGGGTAAGTCATCTTTGTAGGTGTGGGGTTATCCGTACTGTGCGAATAAATTCGTAACTACAGGTGGTAGGTGCGCACTTCTAAGCAACAGATCCTACATAGACGGGATGGTCACTAGATTGTAAATTAATTAATAATTCTGCAAAGAAATTTGGGGAAATAGTATGGTTGCTTAAGTCATCTAAGGCTAACCATTCTACGCCTACTTGGTGTTTGTCTGGTTCAGGTCCGGAGTTTGGGGTGTAATCTATTGGCGCTTTACATTGAATTAATACTTCTAGTTGATGGCGCGTATAAGGTTGAGGTACTAACTTCGGGATAAAAAAATCAGCAACATGCAGAATATCGAAAGCTTCCACTGCTGTATTAATTTCCTCTTGGCACTCGCGAATGACGGCTTCATGCAGGGTTTCGCCAGATTCTAATGCTCCGCCCGGTAAGGTATAGCGAATACCATCAGCTGGGCTGTCTTTTTTGATTAAAAGAATTTTGTTACCTTGAACAATAACTGCGCGTACAGTAATGCGAATACCTGATTGTAGCTGGTCCATGAGATTCCTGAGTAAGGAGTATAGCTTGGGTTATACCAATCCTAATAGATTTATACTTAAATTCATATAACCAAGAGAAACCGTCATTCCAGCATGCTACCCAGTCAAGCGTAGGCACAAGCTTTAGCAGGAATCTATAGTGACACATGGATTCCCGATTAAAGGTTTCGGGAATGACGGCTATTACAGTGATTATTTATTGGGATTGGTATTATCTAGTAAGGTGCAGATAACCCAAACTGCCTATTGAAATGAGATTAGTCGTGGTTACAACCTGCGCCATGAATATGGCCGTGTTCCATTTCAGTTTCTGTGGCTGAACGGATCTCAGTAATCTCCACATCAAAAGTCAGTTGCTCACCCGCTAGAGGGTGATTGCCATCAATAGAAACTTGATCGCCTTCTACTGCTGTAATAGTCACAACTGCAGGGCCATTGCTAGAGTCTGCTTGGAACTGCATGCCTACTTCGATATTATCAATACCTTGAAACATTTCTCTTGGAACTGTTTGGATATGCTCTTCGTTACGCTCACCGTAAGCATCTTCTGGCTCGATAGTCACAGTTAGTTTATCGCCTACTGTTTTATCTGCAAGTGCATTTTCTAAGCCAGGAATGATGTTGCCTGCACCGTGTAAATAAGTTAAAGGCTCAGCGCCAATAGAGCTATCTAATTGCTCGCCGGCTTTGTTAGTTAAAGTGTAATGGATAGAAACAACAGGGTTTTCAGTGTTTTTCATAGGTATATAAGTATAGATATAAAGGTTGAGTGAAAGGGAAAGTTATAAATTATGAATCATCACTTTGTTTAGCAAGCGCGGTAAGTGATGCAATTAAATCAGTGAAGCTCTCTAATGAGTCCGTTCTAGCTGTTGCATGAGCAATTTTACGTCCTTTTCTAGCGGCTTTGTCGTATAAGTGTAGGTGCACTTGAGATAAAGACAGTAATTTTTCGCTAGCAGGTACGCCCCCGATAAAATTTTGCATCGCGGCATAACCAATCGAATGGGTTGCCCCTAAAGGCCAGTCGATAATAGCTCTTAGATGATTCTCAAATTGGCTGGTTTCAGAGCCTTCGATAGTCCAGTGACCTGAATTGTGTACGCGTGGCGCGAACTCATTGACGATTAGCTGATCGCCAACAGCAAATAACTCTAGGGCAATAATGCCAACATAACCAAGCGCAGTGAGCAGGGTATTAATAGTCTGCTCGGCCTGTGCTTGTAGTGGGTCATTTAAGGTGTTTCTGGCTAAACGTAAAATACCTTTCTCATGAGTGTTTTCAGACAAAGGATAATAAACGGTCTCGCCGGAGACGCTGCGGCTAGCGATAATAGATACTTCTCGGTCAAAAGGGACAAAGCCTTCAACCACACAAGGTGCATTTTGTACCGCCCCCCATGCAGCAGCTAAATCTTGCTCGCTACGTAAAACTACTTGGCCTTTGCCATCGTAGCCTAGGCGGCGTGTTTTTAGTATCGCAGGATAGCCTATAGTTGGCATTGCTTGTTCTAAATCAGCTAAGCTGGATACTGCAGCGAAAGGTGCTGTAGGAATATCTAAGTCACGGAAAAACTGTTTTTCTGTGATGCGGTCTTGGCCTATTGCTAAGGCTTTTTCTGGTGGGTAGACAGGGGTACTTTTAGCTAGAAAGTGAATGATCTCCACGGGGACATTTTCAAATTCATAGGTGATAATGTCGGCTTCTGCTGCGAATTGAGTTAGCAAAGCCTTATCTGTGTAGTCACCAATTAAATGCTTCCCTAAGTCTGCCGCGCAAGATTCAGGTGTTGGGTCTAAAAAGATAAATTTAAGGCCTAATGGCTTGCCGGCAAGTGCTAACATTCGCGCTAATTGTCCTGCACCTAAAATACCAATAACCATTAAACGAACTCCCGAGGGTCTGATTTAGCTAAAACAGCCTCTGTTTGTGCCGCGCGGAAAGCATTTAACGGGGCTTTATATTCATTATGTTTATTAGCGATAATCGCAGCTGCTAATAGTGCTGCATTGGCTGCACCTGCTTTGCCAATCGCTAAGGTGCCTACTGGGATCCCTGCCGGCATTTGTGCGATAGATAATAAAGAGTCCATACCATTCAATGCTTTTGATTGCACTGGAACGCCTAATATAGGAATGATGGTTTTTGCGGCTACCATACCTGGTAAATGGGCTGCGCCACCTGCACCGGCAATAATGACCTCTAAACCCTTGCCTTCGGCACTTTCAGCATAAGAAAAAAGTTTATCTGGCGTACGATGAGCGGAAACTACCTCAACTTCAAAAGGGATGCCGAGTAGTTCTAGTTTTTCAGCTGCGAAACTCATCGTTTCCCAGTCTGAGGTTGAACCCATGATAATACCCACTAATGCGGTCATTAACTGCTCCTGCAAAGATAACACGCTGACGGCATAGCGAAAAAGTCGCTTATTGCGTTAGCAAAAAACGGTTTATTATACCTGTGTTCAATGCATATTTAAAATATTCATCACAGCTAACTTGGTGTCAAGCTAGGTGTTGACACTAAGTTTAAGGGGCATAAAGCTACTCTCACAACATATTCTTTATTATTTCAACCGCTCTTGTTGGGAAATGCATAAGCGCTTGTGATACTAATGATTTATAGGGCATGCGTAACATTAGTGAATATTTAAAATGGAAGGGGGCATCTAAGAGGCGCGTAGGCAACCTCCATCTAATGCATTATAAATAGCAGTGGGTTGCGCGTGTTTAGGCGTTGCGCCAGGGAGTATGAATATACTTTCGGCATTTAAGTGTTGGCGCACGGCTAACGCTGAGCGAGCGGGAGCTTGCTTGCTAATATTTGCGCTAGTGGAAACAATCGCACCGCCATAAGTGGAGCACAATTGTTGTACTAATGGGTGAGCGCTGACACGCACCGCCAAGGAGTCATGCTCACCTTTTAAATATTTCGGTACCGAAGCCTGCGCAGGAACAACCCAAGTGACAGGGCCAGGCCAGCTAGGCATGATTTGATTAAGCATGCTGGCTGTCGGTTTAAGAAAAGGCAGTAATTGCGCAAAGTCAGAGGCAACTAAAATTAGCCCTTTGTGAATTGGGCGTTGCTTAATATTCAGCAAATGCATTACTGCATTTTCATTTAATGGGTCGCAGCCTAAGCCATAAACGGCTTCGGTGGGGTAGGCGATAATTCCCCCTTGTTTTAAGGCATGAATCGCCATGCGAATTTTGAAGTTTGGATATTGGCTCATAAACTTTTGCGTGACCGGTAGAGAAAATAGCAGCCGATTAAGACAAAAGGGATGCTCAGTAGTTGCCCTGTGTCTAGCCAAAAATTATTGCTGTCGCTGTTAAGGTTGATTTTAAAAAACTCCAGAATAAAGCGCGCGCTAAAGATAAGAATCAGGAACCAAGCAAATAAGCGGCCATTCAAATCAAATGATTTGCTGCGCTTATAACAATAGAAAAGAAAAAAAGAAATGCCGGCATAACTAATCGCTTCATAGAGTTGTACTGGGTGTCTTGGGATTTCGTCAATACGCGTGAAAATAACGGCCCAAGGCATGTCGCTTGCCGTGCCTGCAATTTCTGAATTTAGAAAATTACCAACACGAATCAAACTGCCGCTAAAAGAAGCAGCAATGGCCGCTCTATCTAAAATCCACAAGTAATTAAAGCTGGCCTTGCGTTGGTAAATATACAGGGCAACTAAAACGCCGAGCACTCCGCCATGACTAGCGAGCCCTCCCTCCCAAATGGCAAAAATTTTGCCTGGATTGTCTAAATAATAAGCTGGATTGTAAAAAATAACATGGCCTAACCTAGCGCCAAGCACTGTGCCGCCGATGCAATACCAAAGCAGGCGGTCGACATCTTCGGTGCTACCGAGTTCACGCCAGTAAATCCAGTGCATTAGTAAATAGTTACTAAGTAGCGCTAAGGCAAACATCAGGCCGTACCAATGAATACGGATAGACTGAAAGCTAGCTAAAACAGGATCAAAATCCCAGATAAAGTGGTTCATTTTGGTATGTCGAAGGTTGGGTTAACTTGCATTTAAGTGCAAAAGAAAAAACGGCGGGAAGTATTTTTCTCTGCGCCCTCTGTGCTCTCTGTGGTTAAAATCTTGTCTTTATTTTATTCTACGGCAAAATCAACAATCGCTTTCAACATGATATTCATTTTAGTCGAAAAGCGGTTTAGATCAGGGTTGTCAGTATTAGTCGGCATTAAATGCGTGCGAACTATAGTTTTACCTTGAAATTGATAAGTCACTATATTACATGGCATGTAGCGTACCGCGTGAGGCGACATAAGTAATAATGTTTTTGCATGGGTGAGATTGCAAAACTGTAAGGTATCGTATTCAGGGAAATCTTTTGTACCGCGATCACGAATTACTTTACCCACGCGACTGTGTCCGGTAATTCTGAAATTATGTTCGGAAATAGCAATTTCTAGTTCAGCTAGTACGTCAGCATAAGGCTTGCCTGTTTCTGCTTGATAGGAAGGTACAAATTCTCCTGTTGGTATCTGTGCGCAACTGCTAAGGATTAGCAGGCTGGCAAGCAGAAGAAAGATCTGTGCTTGGGGTATTAATAATTTCATAAGCCATTTTAACAGTTGTCAATCGGCAAACAAAAGTAGTGGATGTAATTCTATTGAGGCTTGCTGTACTGTGTTAAAATTTGCCTAATTTTCTAATAGAATTACGGGCTGTGCACTTAACACTAAACAGTAATAATATAGTAGGGCGGACTTTAGTCCGCTTTTTAGCAATGATGGACTAAAGTCCGCCCTACTTTTTTAATTAAGTTGATAGCCGCAAATTAACAGAGTGAACTTAGATGCCTGATTCAAAACCATTAAGCCTGCCTCCTGGAGAAGGTATTATTATTGATTACCATCAACTTGAGCAGGTTCTGCCACAGCTCACGGATTTGGTGGCGACCCAAGGGAATGTTTTTAAAGCTAAATTTCCTGATCAGAATAGTTGGGTTTATAACATTTGTGATCCAGATATGGCCAAGCATATTTTGGTCACAAATTATAAAAATTACAAAAAAGGCGTTGGCATTAAGCAAATTAATGTCTTATTGGGGCGCGGTATTATTGTTAGTGAAGGTGATCTGTGGAAGCGGCAACGTAAAATGATGCAGCCGCTCTTTAGTAATAAGTTACTGACGCAGCAATTGCCCTTAATGACGCATTGTGCCGATAAGTTAATAGCTAGCTGGGATGATGATATTAAGGCGGGAAAGCCGATAAATTTGACTGAGTCTATGAGTCAGACTGCACTAGATTTTATTTTACATGCCTTGTTTAGTGAAGATTTAGATCGAATTATTGCTGAAACCGGAGAAAATCCGTTTCTTATGGTGACGGATGATTCCGCGCGAGATTTATTATTTGCACGGCGTTTTCGTCAGTTGACGCATCTGGTTAGCGATATGATGCAACGCCGCCGCGCAGAAAATCGCCAGCCCTTTGATTTGTTAACCATGGTTATGAACGCAACGGAGAAACGTAGCGGTGATGCCATGCCAGAGAAACTACAAATTGATGAAATTCTAACTATGATTATTGCGGGGCATGAAACCACCGCGAGTGTTCTAAATTGGACTTGGTATTTGCTTGCGCAACATGCCGATATTGAGCAGCAAGTTTTAGCAGAAAGTCAGCAGCATATGCCGCTGACATCTGAGCCAAGTATGGTCGATATTGGGCAACTAAAATTTACCGAGCAAGTATTAGATGAGTCTATGCGTTTATATCCGCCCGTTTGGGTACTGACTCGTCAAGCTTTGGCTGATGATCACTATAATGGCATTGATATTCCGGCGGGAACGGATATTTTGATTCCGCCTTATTTAATGCATCGAAATACAGCTGTTTGGGCTGACCCTGAAGTTTTTGATCCGCAACGTTTTAGCCCAGAAAATAAAGCCAACCATCATATCGGCGCGTATTTGCCTTTTGCCATTGGCCCTAGACGTTGTATAGGCGATAGTATGGCTATTCAAGAAATGGCGGTGCATATCAGCCGTATTATTCAAAAAATACATTTTGAACTGGTTCCAGGGCAGAGGGTTGAATTAGAGCCCTTGGTCAATTTAAGACCGAAACAAGACATTTTTTTACATGCAACTTACAGATAAACACGACATGAGCGAAACATTTTCTCCACTCACGCTAACCGAAGCCTTACAGCACGCTGCTAAGGGTGATAAAAGCATTACCTATATAAAAGGTAAAAATGATGAAGTGACGGTTAGTTATGCACAGTTGTACCAGCGCGCTTTATGTTTGTTATATCAATTACAACAATCAGGCATGCAGCAAGGGGATGAATTGATCTTGCTGGCGGATAATAATGAGCAGTTTGTCGATGTCTTCTGGGCGGCTTTATTGGGCGGAATTATTGCCGTACCTTTGAGTGCCGTTAGCCAGAATGCCGCGTATAAACGTGTTTTATCGGTAACGCAGAAATTACATAAGCCGTTTATTTGGGCTTCAGAGAGTTCATTGCAGCACTTATTGCAGTATGCTGATGAGCATCAGTTAGCTGGAATGAAGCCTTTGCTAGAAAAGCAAACGTTGATTTCTGAGCAAATTCAAGTGGATCAAAATCAAGCTGCACCAGCTGATATTCTCCCGCAAGACACGGCTTTTATTCAGTTCTCATCAGGCTCAACGGGCGAGCCAAAAGGTGTGGTGTTAAGCCATCATAATTTAATGACTAATATCCGTTCCATTTTAATCGGTAGTGCAGCTACTCAGGATGATGTCAGCTTAAGCTGGATGCCATTAACGCATGATATGGGTATTATTGGTTTTCATTTATCACCTTTAGTATTGAATACCGATGTTTATTTGATGTCACCCGAGCTGTTTGTGCGCCGACCTAATTTATGGCTGGATAAAATCAGTGAGAAACGGGCAACAGTTTCCGCGTCGCCTAATTTTGGTTATCAACACATATTAAAATATTTTAAAGCAGAAAAGCAGGCGCATTTGGATTTGTCGTCATTACGCTTGATTTTTAATGGTGCGGAGCAAATATCCGCGACTTTATGTGCAGAGTTCAACCAAACTTTAAAGCCTTTTGGTTTTCGCGATACCGTTATTTTTCCTGTTTATGGTTTGGCTGAAGCTTCTTTAGCGGCTGCATTTACTGAGCCTACGGCAACAGTGCAATCTGTTTTTGTTGGCCGTCAACAGCTACAATTAGGAGATAAAATTGCTTTAGTGACTGTGGACGATGCCGATAGTTTGGAGTTGGTTTTGCTAGGAATGGCAGTGCCCGAAACTGAGTTGGTTGTTGCTGATGAGACTGGGCAAACATTGCCTGAGCAAACCTTAGGGCATGTTTTGATTCGTGGCGAGAATGTGACTAAAGGTTATTATGATAATGCGCAATTAAATGCTGAGACCATTAACCAAGAAGGCTGGTTAGATACAGGAGATATAGGTTTTATCTATCAAAAACAGTTGGTATTAACGGGTCGCTTTAAAGACTTAATTATTGTTAATGGACAGAATTATCATGCTCATGATTTAGAGCAATTATGCGAGGCCTTGCCTAAAATCGGTCAGCAAAAAGCAGCGGCTTGTACGGTTCCAGGCAATAACGGTGAGGCTTTAGCTATTTTTGTTACTTATAAGGGTGAGCTTAGTGATTTTATTCCGATTGCTAATGCTATACGTGGAGTGCTGGCTAAAGATGCGGGTATCGAAGTGGCTGAAGTGATTCCCGTTTCAGCTTACCCTAAAACCACTAGTGGTAAGGTGCAGCGCTTTATTCTTTCCAACCATTATATTGCGGGGGAATATGCTGATACGTTGGCAAAAATTAAGCAGTTATCTAGCGCAGACGCAGCAAGTGACACGAGTGCAGAAGGTTCTATAGAGCAGCAATTAATGCAGATTTGTAAGGAAGTGATTCCTGAGCGTACGATTGCGCCCGAAGATGATTTATTTGAAATTGGTATTAGTTCACTTTCTTTGACACAAATTCATGAGCGCTTAGATCAACTTTTTCCTGATCAGGTTGATTTAACGGATTTGTTTGATTACCCAAGTATTGCCCAGTTAGCAGCATTTCTGGAGCAAAATTCTCAAAACAAGGAATAGACTTTTGAAGTATTGGCTAAATAGGGTACTTAAGCAAAAACTCGCACCTGCGATTTTGACCGGTTATATTAAATTGCTACATAAGACCTGCACAATTAATATTACCGGCACAGAGAACTTGCAGGTGTTTATAGTCGATCAGCAACCGATGTTACCTTGTTATTGGCATCAGCAAATGACATTTTCAATAGATTTTTTGCTCGGCCTACGCGACCAAGGCGTTAAAACCAGTGTTCTAGTCAGCCCTTCTAAAGATGGTGATATAGGCGACGCAGTTTTAACTAATTTGGGCGTGGGCGTTATTCGTGGTTCGGAACATCGTACCGGGGCGCTTGCAATGCGTGATATTTATCAGGCAATCAGCAAAGATAAATGCAGTGTAGGCACAGCAGTAGATGGCCCTTTAGGTCCAGACCGAGAAGCTAAGGTCGGTGTGGTAACGCTGGCGCAACTGAGTGGGGCGCCGCTTATTCCGATAGCTAATGCCTGTAGCCGAAAAATTCATTTGAAAAGCTGGGATAGTTTCTTTTTGCCCTTGCCTTATAGTAGGGTGGAGATAGTGGTAGGCGAGCCGATTGTAGTAGCAAAACGCGTTTCTCCTGAGCAGATTTCTGTGTGTCAGCAGCAGCTAACAGATGAACTTAATGGCTTGAGCGAGCAGGCTGAGAGATTGGTATCGAGTTTTAGTATTTATGAGTAATGTGGGAGTTGCAGTGCGTATGTGACTTTTTTGAGGGATACTTTGTTTTTGTATCGTAATTTTTAGATGAATATAAAAGGAATATATAATGAAAAAATCAGCTTTAGGCTTGCTAGCAAGTTCACTTTTCTTAATGTCTTTTTCTTTCGCTGCAGAAGCGGAAGAGTGTGATTTAAAATATACTATGAAAGGCTGGTCAGCTTTTTATAAAACCTATAAAGGCTCAGGTGTTGTGACTTGTCCTAGCGGCAAAAAAGCCAATGTGAGTTTGAGCTTAAAAGGTGGAGGTTTTACGTTTGGTGCTTCAGAAATTACTGATGGGAAAGGCAAAATTCGTGGCGTACAAAGTATTGATGATATTTATGGTGGGGCCTTTGAGCTAGGTGGGCATGCAGGGTTTGGTAAGTCAGTAGAAGGGCGCTGGATACCAAGAGGGGCACGAACTGTAACATTATCAGGAAAAGGAACAGGCTATGACCTAGGCTGGTCTATGGGTAGCTTTAAAATTAGCAAACCTTAAAAAGCACGTAGGGCGGACTTTAGTTCGCTAATGTCAGCCCTACAGTTTTTAAGCTACTGGAAATTAAAAAAATGAATGTTGTCGTTATCGGTAGTGGTATCGGAGGTTTAACGGCTGCGGCTTTATTGGCAAAAGCGGGGCGACAAGTTTTAGTGTTGGAGCAGCATGATCGTGCAGGTGGTTACGCGCATGGGTTCAAGCGTAAGAAATACACATTTGATGCCGGTGTTCATCTGACTAGCGGTTGCGGTATGCAGGGTTTTGCCGGTGGACAAATAATACGTAAAGTACTTCAGGCTGTGGATAGTTATGAACAGCTAGAATTTATTGAGGTGAATCCATTTGCCTTTGTTTCAGTGGGGGCAGTGTCGGTTGAACTACCTACATCTATTGATGCGCTTGTCGAGCAACTTGGTAAGCTGTTTCCGCACGAGCGCCAAGGATTACAAAATTTATTAATGCTTTGTTTGCAATTAGCAGAGCAGGTTGCCAAGGCTGATGATGTGATAGCGTCAGACGATTTAGCGGTGATGAATTCTGAGTTGAATTTATTGTTTAAATATCGGCGTAGTACCTTGGCCGATGTTTGGGGGGACTATATTCGCGACCCACAATTACAGAGTGTTTTCGCCGCATTATGGCCGTACTTAGGTTTACCGCCTGAACAAGTATCTTTTGTTTATTGGGCTAGTATGCTGATGGGGTATGTTGAGGATGGTGCGTATTATTGTAAAGGTGGCTTTCAAGGCTTAGCGAATGCTTTAGTCGCTGGCTTAAAGCTAGCGGGTGGAGACATTCGTTTTAAATGTCATGTTGAACGCATTACCGTTAGCGATAATCAGGTACAAGGCGTGCTCTTATCTTCCGGCGAATTCATCGCAGCAAATACTGTTATTTCTAATGCCGATATGCTGTTGACGGTGAAACAGTTGGTTGGAGAAAGCTATTTTCCCAAACGGTATTTATCTCGTTTACAAAATATGCAGCCATCGATGTCTATTTTTGTGGTCTATATAGCGACGGACTTGGATGTTGTGCAGGCAGGCGCACATCATGAAGCATTTTATTATGATGAGCTGGATCATGAGGCTAATTTTAACTGTTCCGTTCAGGGCGACTTATCGTGGATGAGTATTACTATTCCTACTTTAGTCGATGATAGTTTAGCGCCGAAAGGCGAACATTTAGTGATGTTAACAATCCTAGCGAATTTTGATCAGACGAACCATTGGTCGCCAGAAAAAGCGCAATATATCGAAAAAATGCTAGATTTTGCTGACAAAAAGATTGTAGGATTAAAAGCTCATACCTTATTTATTGAGGCGGGTTCTCCAGCAACACTGCAGCGTTATACCCTAAATCATAAAGGAGCTGCTTATGGTTGGGATGTTAGTCCTAAACAAGTGGGGGCAAATCGGATTGCGAATAAAGCCCCCATTGAAGGACTTTACTTCGCTGGGCATTGGACGGCACCTGGTGGCGGCGTGTACGGAGTTAGCTATTCCGGCGTGCAAGCTGCACAAAAAGTTTTAGGTTTGAGGCAGCAAAAAGAACTGTGGGATTTGTGTGCTCAATAGCCAAGTAGGGCAGGCTTCAGTCCGCTAACGTACTATTTTTTTTAAATAATCGTACTCAGGTACTTTAAAGTAGGAAAATTTTAATGCACCAACAGTATGATGTGCTCATTATGGGGGGCGGTCTGTCTGGACTAACCTTAGCCATACAGCTCAAACGGAAAGCTGCCAGTCTGCGTATTTTAATAGCAGAGAAATCAATGCACCCAGTGCCCGAGGCAGCACATAAAGTAGGTGAATCCTCAGTTGAAATTGCCAGTCACTATTTTGAAAATATCTTAGGCTTAAAGCCACAGCTAGATAATGAGCTGCCTAAATTAGGTCTACGATTTTTTTATACTAAGGGTGATAATTTAGATATAAGCCGGCGTATAGAGCTAGGGCCAAATGATTTTCCAGCAGCTAAAAGCTATCAATTAGATCGAGGGCGTTTTGAAAATGCTTTAGCTGAACGATGTCTGCAGTTAGGCATAGATTTTCAAGATAACTGTAAAATTAAAGATATTGCGCTTGGTAAAAATCAACATCAAGCCGTTATGGTACATAACGGCCAAGAAAGCGTTGTGCAAGCCAACTGGTTGGTTGATTCAACTGGCCGAATGAGCTTATTGAAGCGTAAATTAAAATTAGCAAAACCCGCCTATCACGATATTAACGCCTCTTGGTTTCGTATCAATCATGAAATCAGTATTGATAATTGGAGTGAGAAACCAGACTGGCAAGCTCGAGTCAATGCGCCGCGGCGACTCAGTACCAATCATTTATTGGGTAAAGGCTATTGGGTTTGGTTAATTCCCTTATCATCAGGCGCAACCAGTATAGGTATTGTTGCCGATGCCAAACTTCATCCATATGCAGAAATTAATACCTTTGAACGTGCAAAAGTGTGGTTGAAAAAATATGAACCTCAATGCGCACAGATTATTGAGCAGCACATAGATAAGTTTCAGGACTTTCTAACGCTGAAACATTATTCGCATAATTGCAAAAAAATGTATTCGGCTGACGGCTGGGCAATTACAGGCGATGCCGGTGTTTTTCTTGATCCCTTTTATTCACCAGGCAGCGATTTTATTGCCCTTAATAATGGCTTTATTGGTGACTTGATTGTTAAGCAATATACGGGTGAGGATATTGCTGCTAGAACAGAACAATATGAAAAGTTATTTCGTACTTTATTTTTAGCATTTTGCCCCGTCTATGAAGATCAGTATCCGATTATGGCGAATGCCAAAGTGATGAGCATAAAAATCATTTGGGATTACACGCTCTATTGGAGTGGTGCGGCCTTATTATTTTTTAGAGATAAGTTTTGTGATTTAGCATTTATGGAAATTGCTGCGACTTCTTTACAGCAAATTTATCAGATTAATTTGCAGATGCAGGGCTTTTTTCGGCAGTGGGCAGAAATAGATTTATCAAGTATTGAGAAGAGCGATATTTTTATCAACTACAGCAAGATTGGATTTTTGCAGCAATTAAATAAAGATTTGCTTAAAGAGCAGAATGATACCGAATTACAGCAACAGTTGATTCAGAATATTGCCTTGATTAGAGAGTTGGCTGCTGAGGTGGTTGCAGAAGCATGTGTAGGGTTCCCAGAACTAGAGGCTTATGCGCCTGAAGTTCCGGAGAGTCGACTAAGGTATTTAAAGGATGTTTTTGAGTTATTGCGTTAGAGTTATAGCTTACCTTTATGTCTAATAATTGCTTATTAAGTCATCGCACCATTAATATTAATGATTTGCCCTGAGATATAGCTAGCATCATCAGAACATAAAAAGGCAGCAAGGGCAGCGACTTCTTCGGGTTTGCCCGCGCGTTTCATAGGCACGATATTTTTAATGGCCTGCGCATCAAAACTATTTTCCGTCATGTTGCCTTGAATAATGCCGGGAGCAATGGCATTCACGGTAATTTTGCGCGAGGCGAGTTCTTGAGCGAGCGATTTTGTCGCACCGTTTAACGCGGCTTTTGCTGCGGAATAATTGCATTGCCCGCGATTTCCCATCACGCCAGCCACTGAAGACATATTTATGATGCGCCCCCAACGGCTTTGAATCATTGGCATTAATAACGGTTGGGTGACATTGTAAAAACCATGCAACGAGACATCAATCACATCCGTCCAATTTTTTCTATTCATACCGACTAGTGGCGCATCGCGATGGATGCCGGCATTATTGATAATGATTTGAATCAATCCAGATTCAGAGAGTTGTTTGACGGCAGATTCGCTTGCCTCTGCATCGCAGACATCAAAGGCGATTGCTTCCGCTGAGCCACCTTGTTGTTTGATGCTATCAGCGATCTGTTGTGCTTTGTCAAAGTTATGATTGCTATGCACAATCACATGGATATTATCTTGCGCGAGGCGAGTGCAAATAGCAGAGCCAATATCGCCGCTGCCGCCAGTAATCAGTGCTTTTTTCATGGTTGGGTATGAATAACGGTTGCTCGGGCATCAAGCAACAAAATGTTGTGACTATCGGTAATGCGGAATGAATAAACAGCTCCATTCTCTATTTTTAGTTCTGCGCTGGCTTCTATATGCAGTGAGCTAGTAATTGTATCTAAGTTATCAATATGAAAATGCGCACCCCGCACAGCCGCCAAAAATCCGGGTGAAGATTTTCCTGATAATAAACCGCCATGAATGGCCATAGACTGCGCGCCATATTCGATAAGGTGCATTGCTGACAAGCTATTATTTAAGCGTAATGGATTATCACTGGCTAAATGCGATTGAGTTGAACAATGAATTTGTTTATCAGTCCATGAATCCACTTGGTCAATTAGCATCATTGATCCCGCATGGGGAATTAGGTGTGCGAATTGTGTTTGGTTCAGAATTTTATTATTCATCTTTTTGCCAATAATCATAAAAATTAAACCAGTTATAGGGTGTTTCTAGCATTTGTTTTTCGAGTATATCGACGTATTTTTGCGTATAGGCTTGTATATCTTGTTGCCTAGTTTTACGGTTCAAGATAACTTCTTCAGCGAGTAATTCAAAGTGGATTTTATAGCGATTACCGCCTAAGTAAACACCAAAAAAGACAATTAGCGGCACTTTTAATGCGGAGGCCATAAGAATTGGGGCGGTAGACATTTTAACGGGTTCGCCTAGCAATGTGCAGGTAACAGTTTTGTCTTTGCCTTCGCCTAGGATTCTATCGCCTAATAAACCGACGGTTGTGCCGCTATCTATGGCTTCTTTTACTTTTAATAGACCGCTAGGTGATCCATCTAAGGTAATTAGTGTATTGGCCACATCAGCGTTAAGCGCATTAAGTACTTGTACCATCATCGGAGCTTGATGCTCGTACATCAAAATTTTAATGGGTAAAGGGTAGTTACTGACGGCGTAACTACGTAAGACTTCAAAACTACCGATATGACTGCCGAGCAGCAGACAGCCGACACCGTCTTTGCTGTAACTTAGAGGGACGTTTTCCGAAGGGAAAGTAATATCTAGTTTGTTAAATTGTCCTGTTAGCAAATAAACACGATCGAGAATAGTAGAGGCAAACGCATGTATATGTTTGGCACTATCTAGCCATGTGGCTTTGCGCTTTAATACGCGAGTCAAATACTGTAGTGAGGCTTGGCGTTGTGGTTTGGCAAATAATAAATAATAGCCAGTGATTGGGTAAAGAAAGGTGCGCGCAACGGGGCGGCCTAGATGTAAAGCAACCCAACGTATCGCTTTTAAGGCGAGCGGTGTGCTGCGTTCTTTATTGTCTTGCCAGTGCTTAGTCATGAGATTGCCCCTCTTTGGCGGCAATAATAAAGGTGCCTGTGACTAGCGTTTCTGACCCACGCATGCAGGTGAACTTGATGTTGTGTGCTGATGATTGAGTGAGGGACACGCTAAATTCTTGATCAGGAAGTAAAGGATGTAAAAATTTGGCTTGGGTTAAGGTGCAAATTCGGTTATTGGGAAATGCGGCTAGTAGCTGATGTTGTACATAAGTTAACAGTACTACGCCAGGCACAATCGGGTTATTTGGGAAATGACCGGCAAAGCAGGGGTGTGTCGCTGGGATGCAATAGTATTGTTTAGTAGCTAGCATTTGTTGTGTTTGTATCAAGTGCTCGAGTTCTGTTTTGAGTAGTTTACCCATATTATTACGGGGTAGGGTAAAAACTGTATAGAGGGCGCGCGGCAAAAAGACTTCATCTATTGCTAGGCGTAAATGCTTAATAATCGTTTTTTTGGGTAGCTTGCTAACGACTAGAGCGGAAAGTCGTTCATTTTTGCTTAAAAAGAACACGCCATCTTCAATGCCGGAAACGCTAGCTAACTGTTGGTTTAGCTCATGTAATGACGCCCTTTTTCCGGCAATTTTAATTAAATCTGCAGAACGGCCGAGTAGGTTGAAGTCGCCTTTATCATCTATTTCAAACGTATCATCTAATATGAGAGGCTTAATAATATGTCCGCCTTGCAACACAAACTGGCCGTTATTTTGTTTTAGCTGGATGCTTGTATAAGGTTGCCAATGCGCTGACTTGCTCGTTTGGCGCGAGGCAAAAGAGAGCGTTTCGGTACTGCCAAATAATTCAAATAGCGGTGCGTTTAGGTTTTTTTCTATTTGTTGTGTAAGCGTGCCATCCATAGGTGCTGTTGAAGAGAGAATGAACTTTATAGTGCTCCACTGGCCTTGTGTTTGGCTGCAGATTTTTAAATGTCTCGGGGTAGAAACGAGAATTTTTTCTGCTGGCAGGTCTGCGAGTGTAGTGCGTATATCTTCAGGGTAAAACGGCCGACTATTATGCAATTTCATTCGAGAAAATAACACCCAGAAAAATGAGGTTTCCAAACCATACATATGTTGCATGGGAACGGTAGATAGTAGAGTTATTGCTTGGTTTTGTAGCTCAAATCGCTGCAATGCCAGTTCGGCTGATTTTTGGAATTCGCGCCATGTTTTTATAATCGCTTTGGGTTTACCTGTACTGCCTGAGGTAAAAGAAATAGATAAGGGGCGATCAATATCAATTAGCGGGCAAGGCTGGGTGCTTTTTTCTAATAAATCATAGGAGAGATAGAAATCTGAACCAAGTTTATCATCACTTAGAGCGTAACTATTAGGGTAACTTGCTGTTAAATCGGCTAAGGTTTTAGCGCTTTGGTTGGAGGGCAGTAGTGATGTTTGTTGGCGTAGGCAGACCGCTAGGTAGGCGACTATAAAAAGATAACGATCTTGGCAAAGATTGATTGCATAGCTTTTGGCGGGTAAATTTTCACTTAAAGCGATTGCATGGGCTAATAAGTCAGCGCGACAGATAGTAGTCTCTTTTGAGTAAACACAAAAAGCGCTATTTAAGGTGTTTTGGAGTGTGTCGCATAGCGAAATGTACTCTGGAATTCTACTGGTCAAAGTTATGCTGAGTGGTATCAATAGGTGGAAGGACAATAGCTATTTTAGCCGCTCGCTGCGGCCTTATTCAAGTGATGTAGCTTCTTTTTTATAGAGAGGCAGTCTATAATTTGCTGCTGCTTGTTTATAGTGCCCCCTGCCAATGTTGATTTCATGGAAAAACATTGTTTTTCTAACATTATATTAATGTGTTATCGATTGATTATATGCCAGGAAGCTGTTTTTTCATTACCCCTATTCTGGCCATTGATTGTACTTAAATAAATAGAATCTGAGATTTTAAATAAATGATAGGAACTGATTTTATATGTCTGCAAAGAAAAATATTGCCATCTTAGGCGCTGGGCCTGCTTCAAGTACATTAGCGATTCGCTTATGTAAAGAAGGCTGTAATGTTGTTGTTTTTGCAGCGCCGGAACAAGCACCGATTTTGGTGGGTGAGTCTTTAGTGCCGATGATTGTTCCTATGCTACAAGATCTTGGCGTTGAACAAGAGGTTGCCGCGTACAGCGTATACAAACCAGGCGCTTGTTTTACTTATAATGCGGATGAAGTTTTTGAGTTTCGGTTTGACGAGACGCCAAGCGATTTACCTTCTTATGCTTACAATGTGCCTAGAGATAAGTTTAATGCAACTTTGCTAGAGGCGGCATTACGCGCTGGTGCAAAACTGATTAATCGAAAAGTAGTGCTAAGTCAGGTGGGTGATTCAGAGCACATTAAGTTAGATGGTGAAACGCTGCAAGAGGCGGCTGGATATTGGGATAACAGCGAGCCTGATTTAATTGTTGATGCGGCGGGTCGAGCCAATTTAGTAGGGCGTTTGCTGAATATTCCCATGCAAAAAGGGCCAAGGCAAGATGTTGCTTTATTTGCGCATGTAGATCAAACTGAATTAGTTGATTCGGGTTATGTGCATAATGACCGAATAGATCAAGGTTGGTGTTGGCGTATACCGTTACAAGGTAAGGTATCGTTGGGCTTTGTCGTACCAGAAAGTTATGCGCTACAACATGGGGATACGCCCGAAGAGCAATATGACAATTTATTAAAGAGTGATAGTGTTTTACGGAAGTTAGCACCAAATGCACAGCGCGTGACGCCGACACTTCGATTTAATAATTATCAGTCTAGTTCCGAGCGTTTATGTGGCGATAATTGGGTGATGTTGGGCGACTCAGGTGGCTTCGTAGACCCTGTTTTTTCTAGCGGTATGCTGATTGCTATGGGTAGCGCGAATAAGCTCGCCGATACGATTCTTCAGGATAAGCCTTTATCTGAATATGAAACCGCTATTAAGCAGCATTTAAATGCTTGGTTTGAAATAGTTGATTATTACTACAATGGGCGCTTAATGAGTAGCATTAAAGTGGGTATGACGATGCCAGACAACATTATTAACCG
>JAUVAA010000081.1 GCA_030591965.1 bacterium | reverse complement strand
AGTACACTGAAAATAATGGGATAACACAAGCAGCCTTCTAAGAGGGCTGCTATCTTCCCCCTTCAAGGGGGTAAATCAAAACCACCTTCTTAGAAGGTGGATATTTTTTTAACAAATGGCTAAATCATTGGGAGATGCGTAAATCACTTAGTAAAATGTCGGACAATACTTATATTCATGGCAGGTACCTAATTTTGGATTTCATTGAACAGCTTATTCTTTTTGCTATATCTTTACTAGCCAATACCTTTTCCTCTTTTAGTGGAGGTGGCGCGGGGCTTATTCAATTTCCTGCTTTGATTTTTTTAGGTTTAAGTTTTTCAGTGGCATTGGCAACCCATAAAATCGCCAGTGTGGCATTGGGCGTCGGTGCAGCATTGCGTTATTCAAAAAGTAGTCCCTTGGAACGTTATTTTGTTCTGTTGATTTTGGGGGCGGGTGTTCCAGGGGTAATTATTGGAGCACGATTGATTCTTTTTGTCCCTGATCGTATTGCTATGATTGCTTTGGGTGTTTTAACGGGAGGGTTAGGGATTTATTCTATATTAAAGCCTGATCTAGGTCAGAATTATCAAAGTAAGCATCGAGATAATCAAGGTTATATTATCGGTGGAGTGGTGTTGTTTTTTCTAGGTATATTAAATGGCTCTTTAACCTCAGGAACAGGCTTATTTGTCACTTTATGGTTAGTCGGCTGGTTTGGTATGGACTATCAGCGAGCGATTGCTTACACCTTGATTTTGGTGGGTTTTTTTTGGAATGGTTCAGGCGCAGTGACTTTAGGTTTGTATGGCACGATACGCTGGGATTGGCTGCCGGCTTTATTGCTTGGTTCTTTATTAGGCGGTTATTGGGGGACGCATTTAGCGATTAAACATGGAAACCGTTGGATTAAGCGAGCCTTTGAGTTGGTGACTTTGTTAATTTCGGCGAAATTATTACTGGGGAATTAATGCAAAGATATGTCTATAAAACCTCTAATACAGCTATATAGCGTTTTTATGGCTGGATTTTTTGTTCTTTTTAATTTTGTCGTGCAATGGTAACATTTGTTACAAAAGGATAAATATAATGTCCCTGAGACCCACAAACCGTCTTTTAAATCTTAAGTTTATGTTAAAAATATTGTTTTAAATGAGGAGTAGGGTTTATCAATAATCATGTTACCGGAGTTTTGCAATGCTTGCGCACTATACAAGTAAAGGCAGTTAAACACTTCTTGGTGCTTAAATGACATCAGTTATAAGCGATAATTTGTTAGCAGATATTTTTGAATGCATGCCTACAGCTATTGCTTATACTGACCTTGAGTTTAATGTAGTTAAAACTAATGCGCAGTTTTTTTTGCAATATGGTTATCAGAACGATATTGCAAAAATAAGTCATCTATTAAATCAATCAATAGTCGAAAGAAGGTATATTGAAAAGCAATGGCTAAGTACTCTTTTACAGAGTGAATTTATTGTCAGTGAACTTGAAATACAGCATAAAAATGGTACGACAGGGTGGGCTTCTTTTCGCGCCAAATTGACTGATCAAAAGCAAGGGATAGTCTGGATTCTGGATGATATAACGACTCATAAAGCAGTGCAGAATAAATTACAACTTGAAGCAACCGTTTTTCAAGTCTGCGGTGAAGCCATAATTATTTTTGATGAAAATGGACATATAGAAATTGCCAACCCAGCGTTTAAAAAGCTAATGGGCTATAGTGCCAATGAGACGAGTCATTATGGTCTTGATAGTTTATTTAGCTTTGCTGGTGAACAGCAGGAAATGGTTGATATTTTAAGCAAAGTCCAAGAGCACAAACAGTGGCATGGCGAGTTATTTTTAAATAAAAAGAACCAAAATAAGATTCCTGTGCGCATGATGTTGAATAGTATTCAGCGTCATTCAGGGAGTAGTCATTTTTCTGCTGTTATTTACGATATTTCTGAAAGAAAGGCGCAAGAAAAAGAATTAAGGCAGAGAGCTGACCATGACCCTTTAACAGGACTGCCAAATCGCAATGAGTTTTTTGTGCGGCTTAATGATGCATTAGCGATGGCGAAGCGTAACCAATATACGGTGGCATTGCTATATCTCGATTTAGATGGATTTAAGCCAATTAATGATACTTTGGGGCACGGCCGAGGGGATGAAGTGCTGCAAGAAGTCGCTCATAAGTTACTGGATTGTGTGCGTGAAGTGGATACCGTTGCCCGATTAGGCGGAGATGAGTTTTCTGTCATTCTTAATGGGACTTCGGAAGAGCTAGTTGCAATTACCGCGGAACGATTAATTGCAGCCATCAGTATGCGTTTAAATGAAGCATTACACCTTTCTGTCAGTATCGGGGTCGCTTTATACCCCCATGATGCTCTAAATCCACTCAAATTATTACAATATGCTGATGAAGCCATGTATAAAGCGAAACAACAAGGTAAGCACTCATACTGTTGGCATAAGAAGAAACAATAACTGACTAAGATAACGACTATGATCGACATAAAAAAAATATCAGAACTAAAAGACGTCAGTGTTTTATATGTCGAAGACGACGATGAAACCCGAGAAGAATTAGAGTTAGTTTTACAAAATTGGTTTAAGCATTTTTATGTGGCCGAAGATGGTGAGGAGGGCTTGAGGCTATATAAAGAGCATAGGCCGGATATTGTTATTTCTGATATACAAATGCCGAAAATGAACGGGCTGTCTATGTCAGCGGATATTAAGCATATTAACCCGAATCAAGAAGTGGTTATTTTAAGTGCTTATAACGATGTGGAGTTTTTGTTTAGAGCTTTGGAGTTAGGTATTAAGCACTATATTACCAAGCCGATCAGTATTGAGCGTTTAATGGATAAACTGCTCGAAATAACGCATCAGATGCAATTGGCAACGGAAGTAAAACGTAACCGTAAATTGCTGGAGCAATACAAGTTATTAGTCGATGAAAAAGCGATTGTTGCTAAAGTTAATTTGCAGGGAGAAATTAGCTATGTAAATAAGCAATTTTGCCTATTATCAGGTTATAGCGAAGAAGAGTTATTAGGCCAGCATTATTTATTTTCTCTTGCTAATAATGGCCAAGAGGCGACTTTAAGTGATTTAAAAACAACACTTTTAAAAAATAAAAAGTGGCAGGGTATTTTAAAGAAAAAAAGCAAGAACGGTGAAACTTATATAGTCGATGTCACATTCGTGGCGATTGTCGATGATAATGATAATATTGATGAATTTGTCGCTTTAATGGTTGATATGACCGAAGTTTATGAGAAATTTGAACGCTTATCACTCAATTTACAACAAGATTTAAAGTCAAAAGCGCATTACTTAAATGAATATGAGCACGCTATTGATCTAGGTACTTCATTATGTGTGCTGGATATGGATGGCACGATTGTCAGTGTAAATGAAAATTTTAGTCACACATTAAATTGCCAGGCAGATGAATTAATTGGTCAATCATTTACTGACATGGTGCTAGATTGTAGTGATTTTAATGAGCGTGTTTTAACTAAAGTGCAAGATCAAGGATTTAGCTCTAGAGTTATTCGGATTGCTAAGACACCTGGCTATGAACGTACCTTAAGTACCGTGATTGTCGGTATTCATGATGAAGCAGGCGGCTTGCGCTCTTTAATGGGCTTAAGTCAGGATATCAGTGATTCCGTCAAGCTGAATCAAGATATTATTGAAACTCAAAAAGAATTGATTTATGTCATGGGCGAGGTGGTTGAAAATCGTAGCCAAGAAACGGGTATGCATATACAACGCGTTGCGCAGATTTCTGAATTACTAGCAGAGAAATATGGTTTAAGTAATGAGCATACACAAATGATTAAAATTACTTCACCGATGCATGATATTGGCAAGATTGGTATACCAGATAAGATTCTACATAAGCTGGGAAAACTAAGTAGTGATGAATACCGGGCGATGCAAGAGCATTCTAATTTAGGCTATAAAATGCTAAATAAACTGGATAGGCCGTTAATTAATATGGCAGCGACTATTGCTCATGAGCATCATGAACATTATGACGGCAACGGTTACCCGTTGGGCTTAAAAGGTGAAGAAATTGCCATTGAAGCGCGAATTGTGGGCTTGGTTGACGTGTTTGATGCATTAGGCTGTGAGCGCAGCTATAAAAAACCGTGGGCTGATAAGCAAATCGTTGATTATTTGATAAGTAAGAGAGGAACTCAGTTTGATCCAGAGTTAGTCGATTTATTCATGCATAATCTTGATGAGATTATAAGTATTCGTAATCAATTACAGGACTTGAATTAAGTATGTTGAAAAAAATTATTGTGGTTGCGACTTTATTGCTTTCTACGCTAACTCATGCACAAAGCACACGAGGACAAGCTTATACACTAGATGACTGTATTGCTATTGCCTTGCAAAAACATCAATCACTTAGAGTTTCTGATGCTCAGTTGGCCATGGCAGAAGCGCTACATGATCAGGCTATGTCTTCTTATTGGCCACGAGTTTCTATCGAGGCTAATGCGAGTCGTGCAGACCAGGATAGAACGTTTACAGCTAAAGGGGATTTTGCATTGCCGCCGACTTTAGGTGGTGCGACAGTTCCCTTAGATATAAAAATGAAGCTGTTTGATCGTGATGTGGTGGCAGGGTCTATTAATGCCACCTATCCAATTTTTACCGGTTTAAAGCGCCCTGCAATGATTGGTCAAGCGGAAAAAGGTGTGATGATCGCCGAGCAAGGAAGGCGTAAAAGCTCGCTGGAAGTTGTGCGTGATGTGAAGAAATATTTTTATGGTGCTCAGTTAGCTTTGCAAATGGAGCAATTAGCAAGTGATACTTTAGAGCGCTTTAAAGCCCTAGAGGATTTAACTGAACGTTTGTATCAAAATGGCTCCTTAAAAGTAAGGAAAACAGACTATTTACGTACTAAAACGACTACGGCACTGACGCGCTCTATGTTGCATGAAGCAGAGTATTCTCGCCAACTGGCACATGAAGCTTTGGGTAATGCGATGGGGCAGTCTTGGGATGCTGAGTATCGGTTGGTAGAAACAGAAATGCCAAAAGCGCTTACCGCTGAGTTAAAAGAATTAGTTGAAGCGGCATTGCAATTTAATCCTGATGTGCAGCAGCTAAAGTTAGCAGTACAAGCCTCTGACCATGGTATTACGGCCGCACAAAGTGGTTATTATCCAATGATTGGTATTAAAGCCAGTGCTCATACCCTATGGAATGATTATAAAGATGGCCTATTTAATGAAGATAACAAGGATGGTTGGAATATAGGTATTGGTATGGAGTGGGAGTTATTCAGTGGTTTTGAAACCAAAGGCAAAGTAGATCATGCTGAAGCAATGAAAAAGAAATTAGAAAGCCAGACGATCTTATTAGATCAAGGTATGGCTTTACAGGTAAAACAGCAGTTTTTACGTATACGCAGCTCGGGTAAACAGATTGAAGATACCGAAGCTGCTTTTGGTTTTGCGCGCGAAAATCGTAAGTTAAACTCTCGTGCTTATCAACAAGAAATGGTCGAAACCAAAGATGTGATTGAAGCGCAACTGGTCGAAAGCTTTACTCAAGGTGCATATTACCGCTCGCGTTATGCCTTAGAAATTGGCTTGGCTTCATTGGAGTATCTGATCGGGCATAATATTGAGAAAATTGCTACTCAATAGAGGCTGTGAAAGTAATCGGTATAGTCTCTCTCCTTATCAAGGAGGGGATAGGGGAGGTTTGATGTTTAATTAAAACCTAAATAATATTAATGACCTATGTTTTCATAGATCCCCCCTCAATCCCCCCTTCTCAAGGGGGGAGGCTAAAAGCAAAATACTTTCACAGCCTCAATAGCACTAGAACTAAGTTTTTTAACCGTGAATTACCCTGTGCCCGTGCTTAAAAAGTGCTCCTATAAATCATAGGTATTTACACAACTTTTTGACATTAAAATACCTGATTACCCATAAGCTTCAGCTACCTTGGAAAATATTTTCAAATCAAATGAGTTGCCATTATAGCTCGCATGTAGTTTACGGAATGCGGGAAATAGTTGCTCCGAATTTCTCTTTTACAGCCCTCCGCAATAATGACAGCTATGTTATCAACCGTTAATCAAACAAGACCCAGATACAGGATGAATTTTTTTAGCTTGATAGTACTGAATCAGCAGTTACTTAAACAGCACGGGATTAAATAGTGAAAGGTAACTGGGTGCTTATTTTATTTACAATATCTGTACTTAGTTTTGCGTACAGAAGTTATGCGGCTGATAAAGTGATAGAACAGCCTAGTTTGAATATGGGGCTTTTTGTTAATTCTTTGCCCGAGGTGACACGAGCTGATGTGGATGTTGCTTTTAATTTTTGGGCGGGAGAAATCGGTAAACAAGAGGGCATTACAGTCATGACACAGGTTTATACTGATATTAATGTTATGCGCCGTGATTTTGATACCGATAAAATTAATTTTATTATCGCCTCGCCTCTGCCGCTTTTGAATGAGTTTGACCATGAGCAGCTAGCCGAGGGCTATAAAGTCGTTTGGGGGAGCTCGGCTGAGGATAATTTACTTGTTGTCACTCGTAAACAATCAAAATTACACGATCTTGTCGCACTTAAAAACAAACAATTATCAATAGTGCAGAATGAACCTATTTCCGCAATGTATGCTGATATATTAGCGTTAGAGAGCTTTGGCCTAGAGGCAAAGAAAGTTTTTAGTAAAATTAATTACGAGTCTAAGTCTACTCGCCTCGTGTTAAATTTATTTTTCAAAAGAACGGATGTTATTTTGGTTTATCAACAGTTATATGACTTAACATGTGAGTTAAATCCGCAAATTAAACGCGATACCCAAATAATTAATGTACTGCCTAATCTACCGCGTGTTTTGGGTTATTTTCATAAAAGAGTAGATCCTGAATTTAGAGAGTTGGTCTTAACTGAGGTGGGTAAATTAGCTACTCACCCACGAGGCCGGCAGTTACTTGCCTTATTTCAAGCAGATAAAGTCGTGCGTTCAAATACTACTGATTTAAAATCCACTCAAGAATTACAGCAAAGGTATTTGCAATTATTTGATAAAAAACGGGATCAACAATGAAAATTTTCAGCTTGATTGTATGTTTTTTTATTTTTCCAGCTCAGGCTGATTCTGTTACTCCCAGTCAACTCCGTTTAGCAATGGGGTTTTATTATCCTGCCTTAAATAATGTTTCTAATAAAACAGATATTGAAATCTCTCTGAATTATTGGGTAAAAGAATTAGCCAGTACGCTTATTAGGAAGAATGTGTATTCAGTACTATATGACGATATTACTACTATGAACAGTGATTTTCGATCAGGAAAATTGGATATGGTTATTGCGCCACCGCTATTGTTGGCTATGTATTTTGATAGAGATTTACTGAGTGATGGGTTTGTTGGTGTGACGGAGCTTAATAAACTTGATTATGTAAGTATTATTATACGACAAGAAGCGGGTCAGGATTTTGATGGTTACAAAGGTAAGCGACTGTTGTTACCCAAAAATGATTTATTGGCTGAAATGTTTCTTGAGCTAGCGGTGCTTAAACAGTATCAACGTCCTTATAGGCAAGTGTTTTCCCAGATTACTCAGGGTAGTAAGAATCAGCGTATGATTTTAGACGTTTTTTTCGGAAAAGTAGATGTGGCTGTCGTTTCTGACCGAGCATTGGAACTTATGATCGAGATGAATCCTCAGCTGGCAACAAAGATTAAAGTGTTAAAAAAAATGCCTGTTAAAGCAATAAATTACGCCTATTTTCATCGAGACTACGCTTATCAGGAGGCATTAAAGAAAGAAGCGTATAGGTTTAGTTCTGAGGTGCGAGGGAAGCAAATATTGGAAGTATTTCATTCCTCTGATATTGATGTTTGTCTAGTGAGTGAATTAAAGCCCTTTGATGTGTTTTATCAAAATTACTTGGGTGTAAAAAGGTCTCAAGCGCATGATTAAAGTTCTTTTATACTACTTTTTGATTACTTGTGCAGTCAGTTCTAATGTTTTATACGCAGAAGAAAAGCCTAGTATTGCTGAGTTTACGATGGGTTGGTATTTTCCATCGATTAATGCACAAGTTAGCCGAACTGATTTTCATGTGGCGATTAATTTTTGGCTTGAAGAATTTAGTCAATCTGTGAATATTGAGCAGACAGAAGTTAAAGTGTTTGATCATATCGAAGATATGCAAGCAGCCTTTGATAAGGGGGCGCTTAGTGTGATTGTTGCTCCACCTTTATTGATTGCAAAGTATTTCTCCCTAAATACACTGGCTGATGGCTTTATTGGTAAAAGTATTACGGGTAAGCCTTATGATATGGTCGTATTGGCGCGTGAGGATGCGCAAATAACAGGGATCAAAGATGTAAAAAATAAACGTTTAGCATTGCCCAAAAATGATGAGTTAGCGATGGTTTTTCTTAATTCATTGTTGATTCCTGAGTTTCACCAGACTTATCCGCGTGTTTTTAAGTCGGTGCAAGAGTTCCCTAGGCAGAATACGATTATTCACCAATTGTTTTTTAAAAAATCTGATGTTGGTGTGGCTTATTTGGAAACGTATAATTTAATGGTTGAATTAAACCCGCAAATTAAAGATAGAGTAAAAATACTGGCTAATTTCCCCATTGATTCGCCAAATTACAGTTTTTTTCATCATAAGTTTCCAGAGGATCTACGCAAAATATTTATAGCGCAGGCGCTGGAGTTAAATCAATCGCCAAGATCTCAGCAGATATTGAATGATTTTAGGATGGCTGCGCTTGCTGTCTGTAAGGTTGAATCCCTAGATCCATTTATTCGTCTGAATAAACTGGACCAGCAATTGCAACAGCAAATAAGGGCACAGGATCAATAATGAAAATATTAAGTAACTTTTTTCATCGGATGTTTTTTATAGTTTACTTATTAGCCGTATCTAATGTAGTGAGTGCAGAGCCAAACGAGTTGACTATGGCCTATGTAGAAAATGGCTTAACTGAATTAAGAAATAATGAAAAGCAAGTAGCTTTACAATTACTAGTCAATGAGTTGATCAAGGGTAGTGGATTTAAAATGGTGGTCAAGCCGTTCAGTACTTTTTCCCTATTGCAAAGCTCGATAGTGGCGGGTGATGTTGACTTTGTTATTATTAATAGCTTTCACTATATTAGTCATGCGGATTTTTTTCATAAAGAAATAGCGGAACCTATTTGGGCGGTACTGCATGGCCCCTTAGATTATGAACACCATATTCTAGTGGCGCACAAGCGTTATGCAGGCTTATCTTTGCAAGATTTAAAGGGAAAACAAATTTCTTTATATACAGAACACTTAATGATGGATTTTAATCTGGAATATATAGTTAAAAAAGCGAGTGGTTTAGATAGCAGTCATTTTTTTAAAAAAATTAAATCAACAAGAACAGCCTCTCAAGCAGTATTAGATGTATATTTTGGTAGCAGTGATTTATGCATAATACCGAAATATCTCTACGATTTAACGGTGGAGTTAAATCCTGCCATGCTTAAAAAATTAGTTATTATTAAACCAGAGTCGGAACAATTTATTCCGGTCTTACTCTTTAATTTTAAGCATACGAACCCTGTAGCCAGAGATGCTGTTAATAGAAATATAACAGTGCTAGATGGAACTGTGCGTGGCAAACAAATAATGGAAATTTTTAAAGTTCAGACCGTAAATCTCATAACAGAGAATGAATTAGAGCCTATGCGGAAACAGTATCAAACTTACCAAGCCTTATAATAAAAGAGAGCCTTTTATGCCGGTAAAAATTAGAAGTCGAATTTTTTTAAGAGTATTTATATTATTTGCCAGTTTAGTCTTAGTGATTATGGCGTTTTTTGCTTTTATGATTATTCCGATGCAAAAAAATGCCCTGCAACAAATTATGTATACCCAAGGGGTTACCGTTTCTAGGTCGATCATTCAAGCAAGCTCTGACGCGGTAATTACTAATGATTTTGGCTTTATTGTTGAACACAATGTTGAAGTTATAAAAAATAACCCAAGTATTCATTATATTGCTGTGACCCCTTTACGGGGTAATACCATTTGGGTTGATCAGTCGGGCTGGAAAGTCCTGGATGTTTCTAAGCCAAGTTTAGATGCTATGCAAACAGAGCAAATTGAATACCAGATCCGCTTTGAGGGCTTGCGTGCTGAAGGCTATCATTTTTCCTATCCTATTGAGTTTTCTGGTATTAAATGGGGCTGGCTGCATATTGAATTTTCTACTGAGGAATATAATACGTATATTCAGGATATGTACTTTCAGTTAGTGTATATCTCGGGCATTGCATTAGTGATTATTCTTGTTATTGGGTACTTTTTTGCACGTTGGGTTACACGGCCTATTTCTATTATTAGTGGTCTAGCGACACAGGTTGCTGATGGTGATTTGAAGGTTCGCTCAGTGATTATGCGCCATGATGAAATCGGTGTGTTATCTAATAGATTTAACCAGATGGTTGAATCATTACAGCAATCAAAGCAAACGCAGGAAAACTATAATCAACAATTAGAGCAAGAGGTTAATAAAAGAACCTTGGCTTTAGATGCGTTAAATCAGAACCTTGATCGTAAAGTAAAAGAAGAGGTGGCACAGCGTCAAGAGCAAGAGCGCTTATTAATTCATCAATCTAGGCTGGCCGCGATGGGAGAAATGATTGGTGCGATTGCCCACCAGTGGCGACAACCCTTAAATGCATTGAGTTTGGTTTTGCAGAGTCAGCAGCTTAATTATCAGATGGGAACATTAAATGATGAGACCATGGCGCGCAGTATGGAAAAAGCAGAGCGTTTGATTGGTAAAATGTCCACCACTATTGATGATTTCCGCAACTTTTTTAAACCTAATAAGCATGCGGAAAAATTTAATGTAGCAACACTCATAAATACTACGGTTAACTTGCTCGGTGCGCAATTTAAAAATCATAATATTAGTGTCAATATTGAGTGTGCTGAGAATTTGGATATCAAAGGGTTTCAAGGTGAATTTTCTCAAGTGATCATTAATTTATTGAATAATGCTAAAGATATTTTATTGGAGCGAAATATTTCTGCACCGCGCATTGATGTGACTGCCTATAACACGCCGAAAGGAATCGGCATTAAAGTGCATGATAATGCAGGCGGAATTCCAGAAGAGATTATGGGTAAAATTTACGACCCGTATTTCACGACTAAAGAGGAAGGTAAGGGCACGGGGATTGGTCTGTATATGTCCAAAATGATTGTGGAAAATAATATGAACGGAAAACTGTTTGCTATTAATGAAACAGATGGAGCTAGTTTTATGATCGAAATAACTAAGTCATAAAGCGATCAAATAAGGGTTGTAATTCATCTAATTGATCTTCAGTTGACCAAGTTACCGTTTGAGAGAGTAAATCAAGTAGGATAGTCGCATTGACCGTTGCATAGACGTATCAGCTGAAATAGTTCGATCCAGCGTGAAAATGACTACGTTTACGGCATCGTATGACATCAATGAGTCGGATATTTTCAGTAAAGGAATAAGGTTTTTAGTTCCTTTTAGTTGATATAGGTTTATTTTAGATGAGAAAGCGCGTTAGCAGTCTTAAATTTATGAGTACAATGAGTTATTGATACCCCCTTACATTTATATGGCAAATGAAAATATGTGATTGAATTCATGTGCGAAAATTTATAAATGATAATTAGCGCAAGTTTATGGCACCTATTAATTGCTTAAATAAGCCTTAAGATGTTTTGAGTTTTGAGGAGTATTTTCATGTGTGGGAAAATGGGTGTAAGTGAAGTAGATACCATCAAAAATATGATGACTATGACAGTTTATTTTGTACTCGCTGATATTTTTGATCTAGATGCCATGGATATTGAGTCTAGTTTCGATTTAGAAAAAGATTTACATATAACGAGCGATCTTAAAGCCTTGCTAAGCGGGGCGGTGATGGATATGTTTAATGGCCGAGAGTTAAATTTCACAACTATCCATAACGTTCAAGATATTGTAGAACAGATAGTTATTGTTGAGCCTACTCGATTCATTAATCAAGCTGAGGCACGTTAGTTTGGCTTTTTTTCTTCCTCAGAGCCTGCTGTCGGATGTTTATGTTGGCCTGCTTTCTGCCTAACTTTCGTACGTAAAGTATCGTGAATACGCTGCCATGTCTTATCCTTTTTCCAGTAACTATAGTAACCGTACACAGTTTGCCATGCAGGAAATTCGTGTGGAAGTAATAGCTAAGCGCAACCACCGCGAGTAATATAGAAAATTGCATTAATGATTTTTCTTAAACTTACTTCTCTTGGACGACCACCGGATAACGCCTCGAGCAATAAGGGGTTGATAATTCCCCATTTCTTATTGTTCAAGTCTGTCGGATAACGCTTAACTTTTGATTTATTACGCTTTTTAGCCATTGAAAAAATACCCAGTATTCTATTTTTTAGGTATTTTTGCCACTTTTAAAACACGCACTCAGAAAAAGCGTACTCGGTATATTGAAAATACTTTTGGGCAGTTTGCCTAAGAGGTGAAGTTTTGGCGTAATACTTTTACCTTCTTTTGATGTCTTTTTGCAAAAGCCTTTAAAAAGTAGAAATATCAATGTTATACTTTTGTATAACTTATTATTGAAAGAGGGCGTAATATGACACAAGTTGCTATACGGCAGTCAGGTGGAGCAAATATCGTAAGTATTCCAAAGGTTATACTCAGAACTTTGGCGTTAGAGACGGGCTCATCACTGGAACTGACCATTGAAGATAATAAAATAGTATTAACACCTATTAAAGAGGCATTAACTCTGGAAAGTGTATTGCAAGGGAGTCCAAAATCACTGCTTGCTTTAGTGAATGAAGATCAGCAGTGGCTAAATGAGGAAGTTGTTGGCAAGGAAGTTTGGTGAGTTATACGCCAGAGCAAGGCGATATTATTTGGTTAAGTTTTGATCCAAGTAGCGGTAGAGAGATTATTAAACGTAGACCTGCTTATGTTATTTCTAGAAAGTTATTTAATGAGCACACTGGGTTAGCGATTGTTGCTCCTATTACTAGTACCGTGCGGGGAGTGAAGTTAGAAATGGTTTTGCCGGATACGTTACAAACCGCTGGGGCTATTTTGGTGCATCAGTTAAAGTCACTAGATTTTAATGAGCGTGAAGCGGAGTTTGTTGAGCGTGTGCCGCGGCAAGAAATTGAGAAAATCAAAGAGCTTGTTCAGTTGCTGATAGCATAGCTTGGATGTAGGCTGTCGAAATGCCCGCTATATTGAAGCTATACTTTTCCCGTTTTTTGGATTTCAATTTCACTAAAAAAAGCTTGGCGCTTTTTGCGCACGGTATAAGGTATGTTCTCTTTCTCCCACACTTT
>JAUVAA010000160.1 GCA_030591965.1 bacterium | reverse complement strand
GATACCGCTTATTATTTATTGTATAACGGAATTTTGGGCGATAGAAAACCACAAGGGGGTAATGTACTCACCTCTAAAATATTAAACAGTTTGCCAGAAATCGACACTCATCAAGGTAAAATTGTTATTTATGGTGAAACTACTCGCTTGGGTGATGCGCGTTTAGAACAAGCGAATATTACCTTTAAACAAATTCCCTACGATGTCGGCGCGCTGTAGCTTAATAGGTAGGATGGGCAAAGCGATAGCGTGCCCATCAATTAAACATGATGGGCACGAAAAAACCTTTGCCCATCCTACAACTGTTTTGGTGAGAGTAATAAGGAATCAATATGTTTAAATTAAAAGGATACCAACAACGCGCAGTCAATACCTTAGACAGCTTTTTAAGCCGTTGCAAACAAGGCGAAACCGTTGAACAAGCTTATAGCGAAACTTTAAAAGAGCAGAATTTACCTGAACTTGCCTATCGAGATTATAATTTTGAGCAAGTACCTTATGTGTGTTTTCGTATTCCTACGGGGGGCGGTAAAACCATTTTAGGCTCTTATGCCATTACCGTTGCTGCAAGCCGTTATTTAGAAACCGATTACCCGATTGCTTTATGGTTAGTCCCCAGTAATACCATTCGTTTACAAACCGTTGAAGCCTTAAAAACTCCTGACCACCCGTATCGTCAAAAGCTAGATTTAGCTTTTAATCATCAAGTATTAGTCTTAGATGTTGATGAAGTGACTCAAATTAGACCACAAGATATAGGCAATAAAACTATTGTGGTGGTGTCTACTTTAGCCAATTTACGGGTTAAAGATACTTCGGGGCGTAAGATTTATGCTTATCATGAGAATTTTGAGCCACACTTTGCCAAAGTCCCTAATAATCACCCTGCATTAGCTAAGCTGGAACGGGTGGAAGAAAGCGATATACAGGAAAATGGGCTAAGTAGCAAAGAAATAGGCAAAATTAAATATTCCTTTGCGAATCTACTAGCTCTTTATCAGCCGATTGTGATTGTGGATGAAGCCCATAATGCCAGAACCTCATTAACCTTTGATACGCTACGCCGCATTCACCCAAAGTTGGTGGTTGAGTTTACTGCAACGCCTAATACATCATCTAGTAATGGTAGTAATATTTTATTTCATGTTTCTGCATCGGAATTAAAAAGCGAGGAGATGATTAAGTTACCGATTATGTTAACTGAGCATCAAAACTGGCAAGATGCTATTCGGGATGCGGTACTTAATCGCAATAAACTGGCTTTAGATGCTCAGAAAGATACGGATTATATCCGTCCTATTGCTTTGTTTCAGGCAGAAGATAAAGATAAAGAAGTCACGGTTGAGGTGTTAAAAAATCACCTTATCACCGAGCTAAAGATTGATGAAGATAAAATTGCCATAGCAACAGGTAAGCAGCGTGAGTTAGATGGTATTAATCTATTTGAACAAAGCTGTAAGATTGAATACATCATTACTAACCAAGCCTTAAAAGAAGGTTGGGATTGTTCTTTTGCGTATGTGTTTTGTTCGGTTAAACAAGTCAGCTCCAGTAAAGATGCTGAACAGTTACTAGGGCGTGTATTGCGTATGCCGTATGCTAAACGGCGTGTGATTGAGGATTTAAACCGTGCTTATGCACACTTAGCCACGCCTAAATTTAGTCGAGCTGCACAAGAATTAACTGATAAGCTGATTGCAATGGGCTTTGAGGAAATGGAGGTTGCAAGTTTTTTAAAACAACAACCGCCTACTTCGGGACAGTCTGATATATTTGGTGGTGAAGTTGTTGCTCCCGTTAAGCAGCAAGTGTCTATTGTGGTTGAATTACCCGCTATGCCTGATATATCAACTTTATCAGTTGAAGAAAGAATAGTATATCAATGACTCAAGAGGGTAAAAATACTGTTGTTCGTGTCACAGGTGCTGTTTCTGAAAAGGTTGAACAAGTTTTATTAAGCACTTCAACTAAAAAAGCGGCTAAAGATGCAATCAAACGTGATTTTCGTATTCATAACCAAGCGATTGAGTCGGTAAAATGTCCGTCTGAAAAAGGTGAGGTGTTTGGTAGTTTGCCTTTATTATGCGTAGCATATCAAGAAGAGCTGGAATTAGTCGAGCCAGAAACTTTTTTAGAGGTAGGTGGCTGGAGTTTATTAAATTACCCTGCACAATTAGAAAACTTCCATATTGAAGAAACTAGCAATAGCTTTGCAATTGATATGGATGGCAAAAAGCTGTCATATCATATAGCCGACGAAAAAGAGGCCGTTAATTTTAATGATAGTTTTTTAGATGTAACAGATAATGATTTAATCCGTTGGTTAGATAGAGAGTTACGTCAAATAGATGTGATTCAATCAGAAATGATAAAGTTTTTATCAGTGTTGATTAATGATTTATTGCAACAGCCTAATATTAGTTTAACGGCATTGGTTAGAAATAAGTTTCCTTTATCACGGGCGATTAAGGATTTAATTAAGATTTATCGCAAACGCTCACAAAAAGAAGGCTATCAACAAACCTTGTTTTCTGACGATGTAAATGTGTTGGTATCTGAGCAATTTGTTTATCAGTTTAAACCTACGCATTACCCAGCTAGACCGCCTTATTATGCAGGGCGGTATAAATTTCAAAAACACTATTTTCCTAATAATTTAATTGAAGATTTAAAGTCTCAAGGGGAAGAGTATGAATGTGCAAAAGCCATTGATGGACTTCCAGCCGTTAAATTTTGGATTCGTAATCTTGTTAGGCGAGATCATGCCTCTTTTTGGCTACCGTTAGCACATCAAAAATTTTACCCCGATTTTGTATGTGAACTGGATGATGGGCGACTGCTGGTGCTTGAATACAAGGGTGATGCTTATGCCTCTAACGATGATTCAGCAGAAAAACGTAATGTGGGTGAATTATGGGCAGAAGCAAGCAAGGGGAAATGCTTATTTATTATGGCTGTTGAACAGGATGGGCAAGGAAGAGATGTGAGGCAACAGATACTTTCAGCGATTTAAGCAATGACTTACCAGCCGCCTTATACAATTACCCCCAAAATTTTACATTTAATCGCTGAAATCAGTGAGAACTTAGGGCGCTTATCTATTACGCAAGAAAGGTCAGCCAATATACGTTTGCGCAGAATCAATCGTATTCGTACTATTCAAGGTTCATTGGCAATCGAGGGTAATACTTTAACTGAACAGCAAATTACCGCTATTTTAGAGGGCAAACCTGTTATAGCACCGCCGCGTGAAATCCAAGAGGCGCGTAATGCTTTATTAACCTATGAAAAATTGCATCAATGGCAAGCTAGTAATGAGCAGCACTTATTAAGTGCTCATCAATTTTTAATGCAAGGCTTAATTGATCACGCTGGCGTATATCGACATAAAGGCGTAGGTGTTATGCAAGGTGAGCAAGTCATACACATGGCTCCACCAGCTAATCGCGTTAATATCTTAATGGGAGATTTATTAAGTTGGTTAAAAACCGCGCCTGACCACGCCCTGATTACCAGTTGTGTATTTCATTATGAGTTTGAGTTTATCCATCCGTTTATTGATGGCAATGGGCGTATGGGGAGATTATGGCAAACACTCATTTTAAGCCAGTGGAACGATTTATTTCTTCATATTCCAGTTGAGAGCATGGTTTATGCGCAGCAAGAAAACTATTATCAAGCACTCAATGAAAGTACGCTAAAAACAGATTCAGCGCCTTTTATTGAATTTATGTTGAGCATCATTTTAGAAGCCTGTCACTCCACCCCTCAAGAAGCCCCACAAGTGACACCCCAAGTATTAAACTTGTTAAATAGTCTAAAAGGTGAGATGAGCCGAGAGCAATTACAGATAGCTCTTAATCTAAAAGATAGGAAATCATTTAGAGAACGCTATTTATCCCCTGCTCTATCAGATGGATTAATTGCAATGACACTCCCAGATAAACCGAAAAGCTCTTTGCAGAAATATTTTTTAACGGACTTAGGCACAACATTAACCACTCAATAAATTGGCATAATTGAAGGTTTAAGCAATCATTGCTTATGAGTGACATTTAACTTTAGTAACACCATAAGTAACACTGCATACTTTTATAACTTAAAATATCGTTATAATTCAATTATTTATTTCCTTAATTAAGTTCCCCCGTCACGTTTTATAAAACTTTAAAAAGACCTGAAACACCCTGTTAATACTAGGTTTTCGAGTTTTTTTATGCCTGTAGCACCCTATAAAGAAGTCACAGGGGCTGATTTTAATAAAGATCATGGCTTTAATATCAAAACCTACCAAGTTCTATTAGTGGATGATACAAACGGTTTAAGGCATAAAATAATCAACCAAGTAAAAAAGTACTACAAACTTGATGAACAAATATTATAGGATATATCTTTAAGCATAGCAGCCCGAGCTAAGGAGCGAGAATTCAATAATACCCGAGTCTGACTAGTCTTTTAACTCCACAGACGTACTAGAAAAACAGTTGCGTAGCCCGCTATCCGCCTGTTTTACTAGCACGCCTGTGGAGCTATAATCCTGCGCCATACTTTCGGGTATTATTAAATTCTCGCTCCTAAACAGTTTTATGGAGAGTCATAATGCAACTTATCAAAGAACAAGACTGGCAAACACAAATAGCAGATTAAATCTGCAATTATGCCATCAATTGACAGTTTGAAACTTAATTGAGAACTATAAACTAGAGTATTGCTTTTTATTCTTTAAACAACTGTACACCTGAAGCCTTATTTAAGTGTGATTCACTTAACTTCTTGGATTGTTCACATAAGAAAACGGCAAGCGGCTTAATATTCCCTGAAATTTGAGCATGTTCTAATGTCGCATAATACATCGCTTTATTATAGCCATTGATTTCAGGTGGCATTAAACCCGCTTGTAAATATTGTGCTGTCATGACCAAACGACCTACACGACCATTGCCATCCCCAAAAGGATGAATAGATTCAAAGTGAGCATGTGCTTTAGCAATATCCATCACTGCTTTTATTCCACGATATTTACTTACCCAATATTCTATCTCAGCTTCAATATCTTCGGGTTCGGTAGTTGCAACTTCTGTATCTGGAATGATCCGTATATTTGTGGAATATTGACCCGCATCACGACGAATTCCTTGCATCAAATTATAATGCCAATCACGGATCTGTCTTGAATCAATATCAAAACTATCTTCACTGATTGCATCCATCATACGTCGAGTTGCATTAGCCACACCGACCACTTCAAGCACAGCCTGAGTGTTCATATCATTAGGAATGATGTTATCAATGACTTGCTTGAACTTACTAGCATCAACAGACACTTCGACTTCTAACGAGCCAAAACTTAAGCGTCGTGCTAATACATCTTTTAAATTAACTTCAAACAAAAAGTTATCAGCTAATGCCACTGAATCAATGTCGACATCATTGAGTGAATCTAAACCAATAATCTTACAGTACCAGAAATCAATTGAATCACGATTTTCTGTCCTGATATTACGATCATCATCACGCCACACCATAATCGTATTTCGTGAAACGCCAATCAAATGACTTAACTTCACCGAAGTTTTGACAGCAGGATGATTTAATAAAGTCTCGATTTTTTCTTTGTATAAAATATCTTGATATGCCATATTACCCACCAATAATACATTCTAACTATCACTTATTATGACATACCCGCCAATAATATGCATGGCGATATACCGAACAAGCACATTACCATGCACTTTTAGATGTTAATTGGACTTCCAGTCGTTGGATAGGGAGGTGAATATAGTCCCGCTCCTTATCATAGATAAATATTTTGTTAATTATGGATTCCTGCTAGAGGCATGTAGGAATGACGATGAATTTTTTAAACAGTGTTAACTACTTTTAGTTCTATATGAATGATGCCTAGGTATCTACACAAATATTTACTTGCGAATAAAAATTTAACTTTATTTTCAATGATTTACGTAGATACCATCTCTCCAAATCAAACGCAAGGGGGTAATTAACCCACTTGTGGTTGATAGGGTTTTTGGTGCTTTAAGACACCAAAACAAATTTGGACTAATTTCCGCATTGCAGCACCTAATGCTGACATTTTACTTTTTCCTTTCTTAGTCAAGCGCTCGTACTGGGCTTGAATATCAGGGTTATAGCGTGTTGCGACGACTGCGGCCATATACAGCTTTGCACGAATAGCAGGATTACCTGCTTTAGAAAGCCGTGATCGCCCCTTTACACTCGTTCCCGACAGGCGCTCTACTGGCACTAATCCCAAATAGGCTGCGCACTGGCTAGCACTTTTAAATTCACGACTTCCCATTAGCATTAACATTCGAGTGGCAACCACTTTGCCTACACCTGGAATACTCTTAAGTAATACTTTGTTTTCTTTGAGATTTTTATGTTTATTAATATGCTCTTCAATCAGTTTATCAAGCCTTTTTTGTTCCGTCTCAAGAAGTCCAATCATTTGTTTTACTGAGTTAAGGACTTCGTCGGGAGCTTTGCTAATAATCGCTTTTTCTTCACGATTTTTTTCACGTTGCAAGTCTTTCTCTATGCCATCTAAACGAGCAATTAAAGCTTTTAACGTTCTTATTTCTACGGGCTCTGGCTGCCAAAGCTTAGGCGTTTCCTTTAAGCCGTAACGTGCTAAAACAGCACTATCTTTTTTATCATTTTTAGTTCTTACGCCTAGCCCTTGTGCGTAAAATTTCACTTGCGCAGGGTTGGCTACAGACACCATGGCATCTGCATTATAAAGTTGCATAGCAAGTTGTTCGTGGTAAATGCCTGTTGCTTCCATAATAAAATGGAGTTGATTAATTTCTAATCCTGTATTTTTTAACGACCACTTAATGAGGTCATTACACCCTAGAAGAGTATTAGGAAATACTTTAAATTTTAGTTTTCCTTCCTCTCTAAGCCATGCACAGTCTATTTTAGCTTTACTAACATCAATACCTATTGTGTTCATTTCTTGTATACTCGCCTTGTTCATTCAGCCTCATTCCAGTGTTGGACGGACTTGGATACCATTCAGTTTTAAGAAAAATTAGCGCATGGGTTTTATCTACGTCACAGACTTTCATCTAAGGAT
>JAUVAA010000104.1 GCA_030591965.1 bacterium | reverse complement strand
GCAGAAAGGGAGAGGGTGATTGTTTTGCCATAGACTGCATCTGGTTAACTCTGTCTGAGAAAGTTCTTGAGTGATTGGGCAAATCAAAAATCATAAATTTGATTTTCTGCCAACCTGTATGCGGTTGCTGTTTTCGGACGATAGAAACAGTTTGCTGATATTTGCCTCTGGCAATCCATAATTCGCCATCTAATACAGTGTCAGGAAAATTTTTGGTAAACCATTTTGGCGCATGCAATAACAAACCACCTCTGGAGGTAAGTTGTTGACCATCCCAACGTGCACGCACGCCATCCAGCTTTTCACTAACCCAATATTGGGTAACATCTACCGAAGCGTCAAACACCTTAGCTAACATTAGGTCGGGTTTGTTAGTGGCTAGGACTGGAGCAATAGCCAGTAGGCTGAATATCAAGAATAAGGTACGTGAGATCTGACGATTTATGTTCCGCATGATATTTGTCCTTAAGTAGGGCGGATTTCAGCCCGCTAATGTAATTAATCACCAGACTGGTGGACTAAAGTCCGCCCTACGAGCTGTTATTTAAAAGGAAGCTGCCGCGTACAATCTTGTTTATATTCTTGAATAAGCTCTTGTTCGCGCTGTAAAAACGTAGCAATTAATTTAGAAAACTGGCTGTTTTGTATCCAGTGCGCGGAATAGGTACTAATCGGCTCAAAGCCACGGGGAATTTTGTGCTCGCCTTGCGCACCAGAATCAAAACGTTGTAATCCGTGTTCTAGGCAATATTCCAAGCCTTGATAATAACAAGTTTCAAAATGTAGACTGTGATATTCGTCATAACAGCCCCAGTAACGCCCGTATAAAGTCTGTGCGCCAATAAAGCTAAGCGCTGCACCCACGTAGCGATTATCTTTGCGCGCAAGAACTAATAAAATTTGTTCAGGCATAGTCTTGGCTAGCTGCTTAAAAAATTTAATAGTTAAATAAGCCGATTGGCCACGTTTCAAATAAGTCATTTCATAAAATGCAAAAAATACCTGCCATTGTTGTTCGGATATATCTAGCCCCGAAACTCTGTCTAAGCTAATGCCTTGCTCTTGTACTTTACGGCGTTCTTTATTAATATTTTTGCGTCGTCTGGACGTGAACGATTGTAAATAGTCAGAGAAGTCACTATAACCTTTGTTGAACCATTGGAATTGGACTCCTTCTCGTAAAAGCAGCTGGTCAGCGAGTAAGTTAGTTTGCGCGGGCGTAGGGAATAGGCAGTGCAGACTGGAAATGTTATTAAGCTCTGAAAGCTGTTTGATGTGCTCAAAACACGCGTTGATGATGGTTGATGAATTAATGTTATTTTTAATTAAAAAGCGTTGTCCTGCGCAAGGCGTAAAAGGAATCGCATTAACCCACTTGGGGTAATAGCCCATGCCGGATTGATAATAAGCATCCGCCCATTGTTGATCAAACACATATTCACCACGGGAATGGTTTTTTAAATACAGCGGCATTGCGCCAATTAATTCTTGTTGCTCAAAAGCCAATAGGTGTTGTGGAGTCCAACCTGTCTCACTACAGACTGAGCCGGTTTGTTCCAGTGCCAGCAAAAACTCATGACGCACAAACGGATCTTTATCTTGTACTAGGCTGTTCCAGCAGGCAGCATCAACTTCTGTCATACTATTGATTTTCTTAATAATCATATCAAATGAATAAACCGTATTCGCAGGCGTGTGAAAATAACAAAGATCCTATTTTACATAAAATTAAAGACATCTTTCTCGAATCTAAGACGGTTTGGGAAATAGGCGGCGGCACAGGTCAACATGCCTGTTATTTTGCGCAACAACTTCCGCATTTGCAATGGCAGGTAACGGATAGGGCAGAGAATTTAGCAGGAATTAATAGTTGGATTGAAGGGGCTGGATTAGAAAATTTGCCTCAAAGTTTGGCGTTAAATGTTTGTGATGAGCAATGGCCTTGCCAAGGAATTGAAGCTTTGTTTAGCGCTAATACTTTACATATTATGAGTTGGCCGGAAGTAGAATGTTTTTTTGCCGGCTTGGGTAGGCATTTAACGCAAGACGCGCGGGTTTGTATTTATGGTCCTTTTAATTATAACGGCACATATACGAGCGCGAGTAATGAAAGTTTCGATCAGTGGTTAAAATCGCGTGATCCGCAAAGTGGTATTCGTGATTTTGAGGCGATAGAAAAGTTAGCTAAATTGGTGGGTTTAATCGTTAAAGATGACTTTGCTATGCCGGCTAATAATCGCTTGTTAGTCCTGCAACGAGGCTAATGGATTTACCAAATTGGAAAATTCAGGAGGTATTGATGAAAATTAAAGTAACCTGAGTCATCAACGCCCGACCATTTGTGTATAAAAAAGCCCCACCCAAGAAAATCTTGAGCAGGGCTTTTTATTTCCTAGGAAAAACCAGCAAATTAAATCTTGCCGTCTAATCCCATTTGGAAATATTTGTGCGTGATTTTGTCTTGGTTTTCTAATAACCAATCGATACCAGGCTCGTTATTCATTGCTTTTTTAATTGCTAAAGCAGTCGCTTTACGGTGAATATCAAATAAAATTTGGTGATCTAAGTTGTCATCAGTAGACACACTAGGATTTAACCAAACAGAGCAAATAATACCTAGGTCATTGGCTTTTTCTTTAGGAATATCACCGGCACGAACGGCATCTAATACGCCATTAGCAATCGCAGCTTGTACCGTACCCATAAGGATATTCGTGTAACGATTGTTGTTTACGGTTACTTTGCTAACCATTAAGGTAAGAGGGCGCACTTGAATATCAGTATTTAAAATAGCAAAAACTTTAGTGTGACCTTTAACTTGATCGCCAGTTAAAGTCGCTAGCGCTGTACCGACAGGGCCATCTAATTCGCCAATGATGACTTCAGGTTCTGCAGCTGTGCCTGGTGGGCCACCTGCTACTAAAGCTTCGCCGCTACGGAAAACGATTCTATCGCTCATGTTTCTCTCCAAAAAACTTAAATGATTGTACTAGAACCCAGTAGAATAACATTTTTTTGACCTAAATTTTAGTTTCATGACCCAACTTACTGTAAAAGATCATAATCGTAATGCGGCAGGCTTAACTTATATATACCCTGTTATCTCACGGCGTTCGGGTGGTTTGTCGATTGGTATTAACTTTAATACCAATAATGCTTGTAATTGGCATTGTGTTTATTGTCAGGTGCCTAATTTAAGTTTAGGTGCTGCTCCCGAGTTGGATTTTGAACTTTTAGAAACTGAATTGAAGTTTTTCTTGCAAGACGTGTTGCACGGCGATTTTTATGACCGTTTTGAAATGGAGCCAGAGTTACGCGTGATTAAAGATATAGCCATTTCCGGTAATGGCGAGCCGACCAGTGTCAAAGATTTTGCTAAAGCAATTGAGTTAATTATACGCGTTACTGAGCAAGCAAAAATCCCCGATCCGTTTCAATATGTGTTGATTACTAATGGTAGCTTGATTCATCATAGCGATGTACAAGATGGCTTGAAATTGTTTAATCAGTATAACGGGCAGGTTTGGTTTAAGTTAGATAGTGCGACCGATAAAGGTCGATATTTAACTAACCATTCTGCGTTAAGCTTGCAAAAACATACGGAAAATTTACTTATTTCGGCAAGACTTTGCTCTACTTGGGTGCAAACATGCATGTTGCAGTTTGAATCAGGGCAGGGCTTGGTTAATGCGACTGAGCAAGAGGCATATTTGGCTTTATTGCAGCAGGTCAGTCAGCAAGTTAGCTTGCAAGGCGTTATGTTGTATAGTTTGGCGCGCGAATCTTTGCAGCCCGAAGCAAACATGATTACAAGTGTCACTGAGCAACAACTCAATGATTTTGCACAGCGAGTTCGCCAGTTAGGCTTAACAGTGAAGGCTTCTTTATAATCTATTTAAGGAGGAGGTGATGGCTAAATTTTTACCTGCTATTGTTTTTATTCAATTATTAACCTGCGGCTTGGTGTTTATGGCTATTAATTGGTCTTATGACGTGCAGTTAATTATTGTCATTGTTTTTATGGCGATCATTACTGCCATTTTAGCTGCTTTTTGGTTTTCATCGATTGCGCGAAACATTTATATAGACGATCAGGCGGTATTGTTAGAGCGGCATGCTCAAGATAGAGAAAAGATTCATAAAGAAGCGGAAAGAGAAAAGGCTAGTGTGGTACAGGAAAAATCGCGACTACAGGACAGGCATGCTAGAGAGCGTGAGCAAATCCTATTAGATGCTGAGCGTGACAAAGCTAATACCGTGGCTGAAAGTTATAAAAAAATTGAGCAGGAAACGAGGAAAGCCCACGCTAAAGCAAACTTTAAAGTGGGCTTGGCTTTTGCAGCAGCTGCGGGTGTGGGTGGTGTGTTGATTTTTAGTCAACTTATTACTCTAGGTGCGATGGTGGTTGTAGCTTCGGGGAGTGGTTTAAGTGGGTATATTTTGCGCGCTAGGCAAGAGCGTTTATCTCGAAAAAAGCAATTAGCGCTTAATGAAACTAAGTTGCTAACAAATCAACCTGAAAATACAGCCCGTTGGAAGCGATTGAAAAAAGATTGAGGATGAGTGAGATGTAATGTTTTCTCAACCAATAAAGACCTACCGAGTTAGGTTCTGCGCTTAGGCTAGACATTACAGTAGGTACGCATTGCGTACCTTTAGACAGGGTATGCGATGCAGACCCTGTCTAAAATGCCCCCCGGATTTAGATATAACCGTGTTCTTTAAACCATAATACGGCATCACGATAGGCTTCTTTTACAGGGGTAGGTTTTAAACCCAGCTCTTGTATGGCACGGTTATGCGTGCCAAATTTACCGCAATTTAATAAGCGTATAGAGTGGTAATTAAAACGAGGGTAAACATGCGGGAAAAATTTACGTTCAATCCAATCTTTAACAATGGCAATGTTTTGCATGATAAACGTTGGAATGACTAACTTTGGCTTAGCTTTACCCGTAAACTCTTCCAGCCAGTCTAGTGTTTCATTAATCGTGTGCTGCTCACCGGTTAATAAATAACGTTCACCAACGATACCTTTTTCCATAGCAAGTAAGTGTCCTTGGACTACGTCTTGCACGGGAACGAAATCAAAGCCGCCTTTTACCGAGCCGCGCATTTTGCCTTGGGCAAATTCAATAATTGTCCTGCCTAATAGCGACGGTTTAAAATCCCACGGGCCGACAATACCTGATGGATTAACGATAACAGCGGGCAAGCCGCGCGCAATTTCCTTATAAACTTCTAATTCAGCAAAGGTTTTAGATATTTCATAATCGGTGGTCATTTCATAAGGACTGACCGCCCATTTTTCATTGGATGCACCGTCAGGGTTATTACCCACAGCACCAAATGAACTGCAATGTACTACTTTTTTAACGCCTTCCAAGCGACAGGCTTGCATTAAATAACGTGTACCTAGTACATTTACGTCATAAAGTTCTTTACGATCGCCATTACGAATACTGACAAAAGCAGCTAAGTGGTAGACATAATCACAGCCTTTTACCGCTGCAATCAGAGATTGTTCATCTTTTAAGTCGCCATAAGCACGTTCTACGTCTAAACCATCGACTTCAGTGTTTTTACTATCTTTGCGTAGCAGAACGCGTACTTTTTCACCACGGTTTAATAATTCGCGGACAAAATTAGCACCTAAGTGTCCGGTTGCACCAGTTACAAGTGTGGTCATAAAGTTATTTTGTGTAATGGATGGTAAGGAGTGGGAATTATTAAACTCTCGTTCCTTAGGTTTTATGGGGCAATCAGGTAAATACTCCTCGCGTAGCTATGGGAATATTGCCTGATTGTTTGTATCCCTGAGTTTATAAGCCTGCTAGTTCTTTTTCTTCTAGCATTTTATTGTAATCACGTAATTCTTTTTTGCTGAGACCCGCACCAGTAAATACATAACGTTGTTTATCAGCTTTTTGTGCTGCTTTACGTAATGCTTCTGTATGTACATATTCTTCCCACTTTTCAATACTCATTTTTTGAAATTCAGCCACAATTGGGTTGAATTCTAGGTGTTGAATGTTGGGGTGGCGTTCTTGTCCTAGCATTTCTTCAGCCAGAATATAGGTGTCTTCCCCGAGTAAAGGAATAATATATAGTTTGTTGGCTATCCAGATGACTGTTTTGCGTAAACATTTAGGAACGGGCTTATTAATGAGAGGGATTTCCAGCGGGCCTAATAAAAAGACAAAAAAGCAACGTGTGTGATTTTCGTCAATTGGGGTCATAAACAACCAATGTAAATATTTATCTGCGGTATTAGAACCTTGATAAGGGTATTGGTACCATAAGGTCATGTCTTCTAAGCCAGCGCCTTTTTTCTCACCGGCTGTTTTTACCGCGCTGCTTTGGCTCATATCTGTTTCGTAATCAATCCAAATAGTATCACCTTCACGGTGGTAGCCCTTTAAATGAGGGTTTGTAAATGGTTTGAATTTACGGTGTAAAAATGCATGGTTAAAGTCACATACATTTTCTAGCATCATACTGTAATGAGCCTCTAGCTTGACATCAATAGGGATAAATTCCCAAGGTTCAGCTTGATCCAGTTGTGGTATGGCTGGGATTTTGACGGTTTCAGAAAGCGCAGGGTCACCAGGAAACACCCATATGAGGCCGTACTTCTCTTGTACGGGGTAAGAATTAATTTTAATATTAGGTAAGTCACTCTTTCCTTTGCCTTTACCTAATTCATGAGAAATCCCAGTACATTTACCACAGCCATCAAAGTTCCAGCCGTGATACTGACAAATAATTTCTTCACCTTGAACAATCCCTGAGGTTAAACGTAATTGACGATGAGGACAGCGGTTCTCAATGGCACTAACTTTGCCGCTTTCACCACGAAAGAGCGCAATAGGGCTTTTCCAAAAAATAACCTCAAGCGATTTACCTTTTTTAAGGTTTTTGCTTTCTTCCATGGCATACCAGTAGTTACCGCTTTGGCCCATGGTACGGACTAATTCGCGACGGCTCTTAGGTCGATTTTCTTCTGTTGCTGTTGTATTCATAATAATCCTAAATATCGTATTTTTTGTAGGGCAATTATAGCAGGCTTAATTATTTGTTAAATAAGGCGATACGAACCATCACGAGAAAGCCTTTAATTTTAGTTAATAAAGAGGCCTCTGGACGTAATTTCTCATGTCCAGGGAGTGGGTGACCTTTGGCTAACTTACCAATTTTTTCTTTAACGGCAGGGTCAAGTTTACCTGCGGCAGCCAGTTCAAAAAATAAGGCTTTGGTGTTACCTAAATCAAAGAAATCACGCTGCCATTCCCATTTGTAATTGCCGCCATAACGAAACCAAGAACCACCTATACCTTCTACAGTGTAAGGTGTTCCATCTTCACGTTTAGCGGGAGAGACTTGATTCCATAAGCCAATGACTTCGCCTTGTTTTTCGTCAATAAGAATGCGGTGGTAAGGGTATCTCCATTCTTCAAAGCCTTCCATTTGCTCACCGAGTGCCCATTTTTCAATCTCTTGACGGTTGCGTGCAACAAACTCTTCATTCGGGCCAATATTCCAACGATATTCTGCATCATCGGTGTACATGGCGCCTAAATTCTTTGGCCAATCACCTTCCTTTTCTGCTTGACGGTTGGCCTCTAACCAGCGTTCGACCATTTCTTCGAGTTCTGCTCTTGGGTATGCTGCCATATCGATTCCTTATTTTTGAATGATTTTAATTGCACTTGTCGGACAGTATCGTGCAGCTCTTTGTGCTTTTTTAAGTAGTGCGTTGTCGGGTGTGTCTTGCAGAACAGTTAGCTTACCCTTGGCATCAACTTGAAAGATTTCAGCCGCTTCCGCCATGCAGTTTGCATGACCTTGACAGAAATCCATATCCACTTCGACTTTGAAAGAATTTGTTGTATCTGTTTGGGTTTTTGTTGATGATTTTTCTGTCTTTGCTTTCTCAGCATCCACATCGTTCCGTCGAGTGTAGCGAACCATACAAGGGGAATTAGGTTGTACCACCATTTCTTTGTAGTTATCTACATAGCTGTCAGCTGGGTTAACGAGCTCAAATTTATAACGGCGTAATAAAATGGCATGAATCGCTTTTAATTGCAGTGTAGCAAAGGCGTTGCCGCTACATTTGTGTCGCCCTCCACCAAAGGCAATCCAGCTAAAGGGTGTTGCATCTTCTTGGCGCTCTTCAGTAAAGCGGTCAGGGTCAAATTTATCTGGGTTAGGAAAGATTTCAGGAATGCGGTGTGATACGCGCGGAGAAACGCAAACATATTTCCCCGCTTTAATTAGGTAATCCTTAAAAGGTAAATCTTTAGCCACTTTACGGATAAGGAAAATAAGCGGTGGGTGTAAACGTAGCACTTCTTTAATGACGCGCTCAAACACTGGAATGGTGCGTAAAGATTCAAAGGTAACATCACCATTTTCACCGTATAAAGTATCAAACTCTTTTAATACTTGCTCGTAGCTTTCAGGGTTGCGCGCTAATTCTAAAGCAATCCAAGTGGCCGTTCCTGCGGTGGTATGGTGACCAGCAAATAAAGTACCAATTAACATGCCGGTAATTTCATGCGGCGAAAGCGCGCTACCATCGTCATAGCGGGTATCAATGAGCATTTGAAAGGCATCGTCACTTTTTTCGGTTTTTTGCGCGCGTTTTTCTATAATGCCAGTCACTAACTCTTGTAAGCGAACACGTGCCTTATCACGGCGACGTAAAACGGGGATAGGTAGGTTAGGAAAGATAAAAGCAATCGGTGCCATGCCTTTTTCTAGCGCGTGGTATAACTCGGCAAATTCTTCATTAAGTTCATAACGGAATTCATCACCTAGTAAGCAATGGCTAGAAGTATAAATGGTTAATTGCTTCATAAACTCAAGCAAATCAACTTCCCCTGACTCTCCCCAGTCTTTAATCGCTTCTTCAACTTCTTGCACAATCACCTTTGAATAAGTGCGCATCGGTTTATCGCGCAATACCGGCATCAGCATTTTTAATTGCTGGTCTTTGATATGTGGTGGAGCGTCAAATACGACACCTTTACCAAAGATAGGTGTCATTACCTTATAAGCTTCGTTTTGGTCGAGTTGCGCGTCAGGGGCGCGAAAAAAGGCTTCGTTGCCTTCAGGGCCAGTTAATAACACCATTTCCTGGTGGAACATACGAAATTCGCCAATTTCACCAAGTTTTGCTCTGAGCGAGACCATATAATCAAACGGGTTTTTCCCGAATGCAATCATATGTCCAATTAAAGGTAGGCCGCCAGGCATTTTTGGGGGTGTTTTCTTCGCTGCAGATTGCTGAGTGGTCATAAATTAGTTGGGGCAGTGGGGTGGACTAAAACTCACTTTTAATAGGTGAAATAATAGACTAAAAAATTATTTCACGCTGTTTTGTACGAGTTTATAGCTAATAAAATGTTGTTGATTTTACGCTGTGCTTGCATAATGTACAAACTATCTTGCATAGAAAATCAGCTCAATCGAGTTGGTTTTGTTAGTGAAATTGATGTCTGAATTGGCTAAATGCCCCTATAAAAATTAGAAAGGTTAGAGCATGGATCAAGAATATTTTAATAAAAGAAAAAAGAAATTTTTAATACAGTCAGTGATTTGGTATGTGTTTTTAGCATTGTTGACGTATTTTTTGCCTGAAGTCATGCTGTTCTATGTTGTTTGTGGTGTTTACGATGTGACGCGTAATAGCAATATAAATGGCCGTATGTTGTATCGCTATTTCTTTGGTAATGGCGTGCCGACGTGGGCACTATCACCTTTTAATATTTTAATGGACGTGTTTACACTACCTTATATTAACAAGAAGGTGTATCAGTTAGAGGATTTGCCTGAGGATTGTCAGGCTGAAATCAAGCATATTTTAGATGTGGTTAAGTCAGAAAATATCGTGGATGAACTGTCTAGTCGTGTGGAGAAAATCAAGCGCGGCATGATCTTCTTTAAATGGTACGGCAAGAATATTGATAATTTTTATTCAGTACCGGAGTTTCATAAAGATTATAAATATATAAGAACTATCGGTGTTTCCGTGTTCAATAAAAAGGAATCAACTGATGAGCACTATGGCCCCTTACGTACCACTTTAAGAGTGCTTTACAATATTAATGACATACAAAGTAGAGATTCGTATATCAAAGTAAGGGCGACGGAAAATCGCTGGTGCGATAAAAAAATGTTTATTTTTGATGATACTTTGTCACATCAATCATTTAATCAAACGGATGAAGCGCGGTATTGCTTATTTGTGGATATTGTTAGGCCGAGTAAATGTCATTTTGTAATGAATTTATTTGTGCAGTTGGTGGCAGTGATTATGCAGAAAATGAATCATATTTTTTATAGCAGCTGGGTGCCGTTGAAGTAATGGGTGGGTTTTTTGGGGGTAAGGGTTGCGACAATCTGTCGCGCGTCAATATGCCACATTTTCAGAATGAATTAATGCTTGTAGAATAGCTGCAACTCTTAAATGTACTCCTTGCCTCCAAACTAGGAATTAGAGATTTTTTAATGCGCACAGTCACTAGGCTAGGCGCATTTTTTTTGCCTGAAACTTAGCTGTTTATATTTAACGGTTGCGACAATATGTCGCGCGTCAATATGCCACATTTTCAGAATGAATTCAGGCTTGTAGAATAGCTGCAACTCTTAAATGTACTCCTTGCCTCCAAACTAGGAACCAGAGTCTTTTTAATGCGCATAGTCATAGGCTAGGCGCATTTTTTTTGCTTAAAATTTGACTTTGATATTAAGGTGCATAGTTCAACTAGTAAAGTAATTGACATTGCAAGGCTTAGCAGTAAAATAAAAGGTTAATTTTGATTTGGTCATGGATGGCGAATCAAGTGCGCGATAAGTACCTTTAAAAAAATTTT
>JAUVAA010000214.1 GCA_030591965.1 bacterium | reverse complement strand
CCATTCATAAACACAATATATAAAGCGCCCTCAATGGTACGAACTTCAGCACTCTCAGCCGTTACAATACCTTCATCGTTGCCCCGTTTATTTTGTACAAAAACATCATGCATCACATTATCGGCACTGATTTTTTCCACATAAAAGATTAATTTACCCTGATTATATTCACTGAATTTACCTGCCGCGATAGCACGCACACCAATACTTTGCTTTTGCTCAAATATTACTTGCTCAACTTTATCAGCAGCCCAAGGCGAGACATACAGCGCCATCCAAATGGACAACAAGGCAACGGGTATTATCGCCTTAAAAACAGCTAAATAAAGTCGCCCCACTCCTGCTCCAGCGGAAGATAATGCTGACATTTCTTGATCTCTATACATGCGCCCCAAAACCATCAACACACTCACAAAGACAGAGGGCACTAGAAAACTAGCACTCGCTAAGAGAATTTTCAAGCCTAAAATACTGAAAATTGCCTCATTAGAAATCACCCCATCAACAGCCATTTTCAAAATTTTAATAAAGTTCCGGCTAACAATGATAATAACCAGTACAGCCAATACCGAAAAAATAGTTTTCAGTAAATCACTTACCATCATTCTATCCATTACGGATAAAAGTCGAATATTACGCATTCGTCCTCACTTGATTAGGCATAGAGTTATTAAAAAAATTTATTTACGAGAAAAATGATCTACCATTTTTAGCGCAAAGAGCGACATAGAAAAATAATACAAACAAAAAAGCCGCACCTCACTCACGCAAGATACGGCTTTTTGAATTAGAACAGATTAGCCTACATTTTTGCCAATACTTTAGCAACCGTTTCACCCATTGCCGAAGGCGTTGGCGAAATCGTCACGCCTAAATCTAATAACATTTCTACTTTTTCAGCCGCACCTTCGCCGACTGAAGAAATAATCGCTCCTGCATGGCCCATGCGGCGACCTTTAGGTGCCGTTAAGCCAGCAATATAAGCAACCAATGGCTTATTCATGTGCTTACTGGCATAAACACCCGCTTCTACTTCTTGAGGCCCACCAATTTCACCGATCATAATAATGACTTTAGTTTCGTCATCTTGCTCGAATTTCTCAATAATATCACGATGCGAGCTACCATTAATTGGATCACCACCAATACCTACCGAAGTAGAAATACCAATGCCTAATTCTTTTAACTGATCAGCCGCTTCATAACCCAAAGTACCTGAACGACCCACAATACCCACGACACCTTGTTGATAAATATGCCCAGGCATAATACCTAACATAGATTTTCCAGGACTAATCGTTCCTGCACAATTAGGCCCCGTTAATACCATACGCTCTTCGATAGGGAATTTACGTAAATATTGCTTAACCTTCATCATATCTTGCGTAGGAATACCATCGGTAATCGAGACACAATATTTTATTCCCGCATCTGCCGCTTCCATAATAGAATCTGCCGCAAACGCAGGTGGTACAAAAATAATACTGGCTTCCGCACCTTCTTGTTCTACTGCTTCTTTTACTGTATTGAAAACGGGGCGATCTAAATGCGTTTGCCCACCTTTTCCTGGCGTAATGCCGCCAACAACATTAGAGCCATAATTAATCATATCCTGCGCATGGAAAGTACCTATTTTCCCAGTAAACCCTTGCACAATCATGCGTGTTTCTTTATTAATTAAAATCGCCATTATGCTGCTCCTTCTTTTGCCACTTGCTCATTTCTTGCTTGCACTGCTTTTTCAGCTGCTTCCGCTAAAGTGGTTGCCGTAATAATAGGCAAGCCACTGTCAGCAATAATCTTACGGCCTTCTTCAACATTCGTGCCTGACAAACGCACAATCAAAGGAATCTTCATATCAATTTTACGTACCGCCTGAACCACACCCTCAGCAATCCAATCACAACGATTGATACCCGCAAAGATATTAACTAGCATGGCTTTAACACCCTCATCAGCTAATACTAAACGAAACGCCTTTTCTGTACGCTCAGGTGAAGCACCGCCGCCTACATCCAAAAAGTTAGCCGGCTCACCGCCTGCCAATTTAATCATATCCATTGTTGCCATAGCCAAACCAGCGCCATTAATCATGCAGCCAATATCACCATCCAAACCGACATAACTTAGGCCGCGATCTGCAGCCGCCATTTCACGTGAATCCTCTTGGGTTTTATCACGTAACTCAGCGATTTTTTGACGACGGAACAAAGCATTATCATCAAAACCCATTTTTGCATCTAAAGTAATTAACTCACCACTTTTAGTCACAACAAGCGGGTTAATTTCTAGCATATTCGCATCAAGATCACGCATTGCTCGGTAACAACCAGAAATTAATCGAACAGCATGACTGATTTGCGCCGCATCCAAGCCTAAAGCAAAAGCCATTTCACGCGCCTGAAAATCTAATAAGCCTACCGCCGGATCAATATAGATCTTTTTAATCGCATCGGGGTTATTCTCAGCTAAATCTTCAATTTCCATTCCGCCTTGAGCAGAACCCACCATGACAATACGCTCATGAGAGCGATCGACTAGAAAGCTGAAATATAATTCTTTTTCTATATCGGTGCCTGCTTCAATATACAAGCGTGAACACACTTTTCCTGCTGGGCCGGTTTGGTGAGTCACTAAGCGCTTACCCAGCATGTCAGCAGCTGCCGCTTCAACCTCTTCATGGCTAAAACAAATCTTTACGCCACCCGCTTTACCACGAGCACCCGAGTGAATTTGCGCTTTAACTGCCCAAACATTACCACCAATTTCTCTCGTGCGCTGTACCGCATCTTCAGGGCTGTATGCTAATCCGCCTTCGGCAATTTTAACGCCATAACCAGCTAATATTTCTTTCGCCTGATACTCATGAATATCCATAGCATCCTCTTAATAAATTACTAAAAATCCAACAAAAAAAGGCCGCACAAAGCGACCTTTTATCTTTATCTTTTAACTCTATGCTTTAGCAGCAATCGCTTCTGCAGTTTTCACTACATTATTAGCCATTTTTTCAGATGCAGCATCAATCAAGCGCCCATCTAATGCCGCCGCGCCTTTACCTTGTGCCGCAGCTTCTTTTAAAGCTTGTAAAATACGCTTAGCTTTTTCCACTTCTGCTGCAGGTGGTGTAAACACTTCATTAGCTAAAACAATTTGTGATGGATGAATAGCCCATTTCCCTTCACAACCTAAAGCGGCCGCTCTTCTTGCCGCATCTTTAAAGCCTTCAGGATCTTTAAAATCACCAAATGGCCCATCAATAGCACGCAAACCATAAGCACGACAAGCAACAGTCATACGACTAATCGCAAAATGCCATTGATCACCTGGGTAATCTGGATTTAAACCACCGATATTAGTCGTTCTTGCACGGTTGCTTGCTGCGTAATCTGCGACACCAAAATGCAAAGCTTCTAAACGTCCGCCTAAAGCACCTTGTTTAGCAATATCTTCAACATTTGCCATACCTAATGCAGTTTCAATTAAACATTCGATACCAATTTTCTTAGTCATGCCTTGTTGCATTTCTAACTGGTTAAGCATCGCCTCAACCATATAGACATCGCCATAAACACCGACTTTAGGAATTAAAATCGTATCTATTTTATCGCCACATTGCTCAACTAAATCAACAACATCACGCACCATATATTGCGTATCTAAACCGTTAATACGAATAGAAACGGTAATGCCGTGACCAGCCCAATCTAATTCGTTAATTGCTTTAATGACATTTTTACGCGCTTGCAACTTATCATCTGGGGCAACGGCGTCTTCAAGATCAAGAAAAATAACATCCACGCCACTTTTCAATGCTTTTTCGAACATTTCTGGGCTTGATCCTGGAACAGCTAATTCACAACGATGAACACGCTGTGCATTGGCTTCATATAATGTATGACTCATTAATAGCTTCCTACTTAATAAAATATTTTTAAAGGTACTTATCGCGCACTTGATTCGCCATCCATGACCAAATCAAAATTAACTTTTCATTTTACTGCTAAGCCTTGTAATGTCAATGACTAGTTGAGTTACGAAACTTAATATCAAAGGCAAATTTTAAGCAAAAAAAAATGCGCCTAGCCTAGTGACTGTGCGCATTAAAAAATCTCT
>JAUVAA010000039.1 GCA_030591965.1 bacterium | reverse complement strand
ATTTCTTTTCTCGGATAGCCACTGGTGAGTTGATCTACTTTGATTATTTCGAAGTACTTTCGGCTGTTAGATGGTCCCACAAGATTAAAGTGGTTAAGTTGTAATCCTAAAGACTCTCCCTTTCGGTTGCCTCCCAATATCATAGTTAAGAATAAGCAATAATTTCGCCATCGAACTAGCTCTCCTTTCCACGGATTTTGTGTATTTTCTTTAACTGGGTTGATGATATCCAAAAATTCTGCACGTAGTTCAGGTGAAAGACCAACCTTATCTTTATTGGTAGATCGGTATGGGGTTTTTCCATGAATAATAAATGCTTTCTCCATTCCTCCAAGCTGTATTTGGGCTGCTTTTAGTAGGTCTGGGGATGTTACGCGACTCTGATAAAAGTCCCAGAGAAATTTGATGAATTTGCGTGTGACAGTCCAACGCAACTTAAAAGTGCCGGATGCAACAATTTCACCTGTATCTTTTCGTACTGAGTAAAATGCGGTGAGCGATTCTATCTCGCCAGTAGTTAAACGATTAAGGTGTGAGAAACGAGATGCTGGATGAATATTCTGAGAGTGGCAAAACTGATAAAACTGTTTAATTACTTTCGCCTCAGCCTCTAATGTTTTAAGAGGGTGGCCTTGGTCTAGTCGCTGCATTAGATATGAAGCGCTTGAAAGATCTAAGGCACCATCAATGAGTAGTAGTGAGATATATGCGCCGTTCAACATAGAGAACTTTGTTTTTACGACTTTGATTTCCATCTAAATAAAAACTCTCGTAATGAAACAAAAAATAAAATGTACGAGTAGTTATTCTATAGGATATTCAATAAAAGGCAACAAAAATGAAACTTTTTTGCTGCCTAATGAGTAATGATGTGAGTGGTGCTATAATGAAACGATTTGTAAAAACTATTTCCAGTTCACTTTGTTTTTAAGTTATTGAAAATAGTTATTATTATTTTAATATTTATGATTATGAAACATAATTATAAAAAGCTTTAGTTTTAGCCCACAGCCGCACCGAGCTTGAAGATAGGTAAGTACATCGCTACGATTAAGCCACCGACTAAAATACCTAAGATAACCATGATGAAAGGTTCCATTAGGCTGCTTAAGTTGTCTACGAGGTTGTCAACTTCTTCCTCATAAAAATCAGCTACTTTGTCTAACATTTTGTCGATAGAGCCTGATTCCTCGCCAATCGCTAACATTTGTACGACCATGTGCGGGAATAGTTTGGTTTGAAGCATTGAGTATTGCATGCTTTGTCCTGTTGAAACATCTTCGCGCATTTGCATAACGGCATTGTAATACACGATATTACCTGTAGCACCGGCCACCGACTCTAAGGCTTCGACTAAAGGTACGCCTGCGGCAGACATGGTGGATAAGGTTCTGGCAAAGCGGGCAATGGCTGATTTATGTAAAATCATACCAACAATCGGTAGCTTGAGCATGGTTCGATCAAGAAAATAATTAAAGGGTTTAGAACGCTTTTTAAAATAACCAAAGGTATAAACTGCAGCGACAATGGTGCCAATAACATAGTACCAATTAGCAACCATCCAATCTGAAAGCCCCATAACCCATAAAGTAAAGCTAGGTAAATCAGCGCCAAAGCTGTCGAATAAGTCTTTAAATACAGGGACAACGAAGATCAGTAAAATAGCAGTAACAATGAAAGCGACAACAACTACGGCGATAGGGTAGGTTAAGGCTTTTTTTACTTTGGCTTTAATCGATTCAGACTTTTCTTTATAAGTAGCAATTTTATCTAGTAAACCTTCTAGTACCCCAGCTTGCTCTCCGGCTTCAACAAGATTACAAAATAATTCATCAAAATAAAGAGGACGCTTACCTAGGGCTTGAGCTAGTGTGTCCCCCCCTTCAATATCAGCTTTAACCCCGAGTAGCAGCTCTGACATAGAAGGGTTTTCATGGCCTTTGCCGATAATATCAAATGACTGCACTAAGGGGACGCCTGATTCAAGCATGGTGGCAAGCTGGCGAGCAAAGATAGCGATATCTTTGGTGCCAATTTGCGCTTTGGCCTTGGAGAATAGAGGCTTGGGTTTTTTCCTAACAGAAATAACGCGTATACTTTGCCGGCGTAATTCGGCGCGTGCTGCAGTGTCACTAAAGGCTGCTATTTCACCATTAATAACTTTGCCATTTTTGTCCTTGCCTTTCCAGGTGAAGTCTATTTGTTCTTTGCTTTCGGCCATAATTATTCCCTTGTTACTCGGTCAATTTCTTCCAAAGAGGTAATACCTTGCTTGATCTTTATTAAACCAGATATTCTTAAATCATTTACGCCATCTGCTTTTGCTTGTTCTCCTAGCTCCATAGCATTACAGCCCTCTAAAATACGCGCACGCATTGCTTCTGTAATAGGCATAACCTGATAAATCCCAACTCGACCTTTATAGCCATCATTGCAGTTATCACAACCGACGGCTTTAAATACGGTGAACGTGCCTAACTCTTCTTTTTGAAAGCCGGCTTCTAATAGGATTTTTTCGGGATATTCTGAGTCTGTTTTGCAATGTTCACATAAACGCCTTGCCAATCGCTGTGCCATGATAAGGAGTACGGAAGACACAATATTAAACGCTGGAATCCCCATTTGTAGTAGACGATTCAGTGTTTGCGGTGCATCGTTGGTATGCAGTGTGGATAGTACCATATGACCTGTTTGGGCTGCTTTTACGGAGATTTCTGCAGTTTCAAGGTCACGAATCTCCCCGACCATGATAATGTCAGGATCTTGGCGTAAGAAAGCTCTTAATGCCGTGGCAAAAGTCAGCCCCGCTTTCACATTCATATTTACCTGATTAATGCCTTCTACTGTGATCTCGACGGGATCTTCTGCCGTAGAGATATTGCGCTCTACCGTATTAAGAATGTTCAGGCCGGTATAAAGTGAAACGGTTTTACCGCTACCAGTAGGACCTGTTACCAGAATCATACCGTAGGGTTTTTGAATGGCATCAAGGAACAGTTTTTGTTGTTCTGGTTCAAATCCGAGTTTTTCAATACCTAGTTGCGCACTGGTTGGATCTAAAATACGCAGCACCACTTTTTCGCCAAATAAAGTCGGGCAGGTATTGACACGAAAATCGATCGCTTTATTACGAGAAAGCGTCATTTTAATGCGACCATCTTGCGGTACGCGGCGTTCAGCAATATCCATCTTGGACATGACTTTAATACGCGAAACAATACGATGGGCAATATTTGATGGCGGACTGGCCACTTCAGATAACATGCCATCACTTCTAAAACGAATACGGAAGGTTTTTTCGTAAGGTTCTAAATGAATATCTGATGCACCTTTCTTAATAGCGTCTAATAAAATCTTATTTACAAAGCGTACGATAGGCGCATCATCAATATCGCTATTCGCAGTATCATCTTTAGGTGCTTCGTCGCCTCCCGATAATTCAATATTATCTAAGTCTGAGTCCAATAAATCTGTCATGGACGTATCGGCGGCTTCTAAGAACGAGTCTATCGCTGTAACGAGCTTATCTTCTTCGACTAAGATGGTTTCGGTGTTTAGGCGAGTATGAAACTTAATATCGTCTAAAGCCTGGAAGTTTGTTGGATCAGATAAAGCGATAAAGAGGCGATTACCTCTTTTAAAAAGCGGTAAAGCGTGGTGTTTGCGAATTAATTTCTCGCTGACTAAGCCTGACGGTAAAATCGATTTATCTACCGCGGATAAGTCAAAAAAAGGCAGGCCAAATTCAGTGGCAGCATGAGTGGCAATTGTTGTAGCACTAATATGTTTATTATTGACTAGGTAACTAATAAGTGGAGTTTTGCTTTTTTTTGCTGCGTCGCTATGGGCTTGCGCATCGGCTTCAGTCAGTAGGCCTTCTTTTATAATGCATTTTAGAAGGCCACTAAAGTGCATATCTGATGAACTTGCTACCATAAATTATTGATTTTTTTATTAGCTGTGTGAATAAATATAGATGAAACTGGCCTGTTAGCCAAGTAATTCATGCATAATTAATTTAGTAAATTAATTATAAAGTTACGTATCGACGCTGGTTCAAAGGGTTTATCTAAAATAGCCGAGATCCCAGCATGTTGAATAGCGGCTAAACGTTGACTGTCTTGCTCACTGGTAATCATAATAATTGGGATGGTTTTTTGTTCGCTTTGCCCGCGTATAAACGAGGTTAGCTGTAAACCGTCGACGTCAGGCATATTATAATCGGTAATAATTAAGTCAAAATAGCATTCTTGCAGTAGAGGAATAGCTTCACTGCCATCCTTTACTTGGGTAATGTTCTCAATGCCAATATTATTAAGAATTTTGCTAATGTATTTTAGAGCAAGAGGGCTATCATCAACGAGTAAAACAGAAACATCTTCAATATCAAGGTGATTTAATATCGCTTTTTCTGGGTTGAGGTAATCAACTGTTGCCGATAAGGCGATCTGTAATTCTTCCGCAGTAAAGGGTTTAGGTAAAATTGCGATCGCACCTGCTTGGCGAATTGGCTCTAAACTAGATAAGTTGGTTTCGCTGGAAATAAGCATGAAAGCCATATCGTACTCATCATCTTCACGTAATTTATAAACCAGTTCGCTGCCGGTCATATCGGGCAAATACATGGTACTAATAATTAAATCTGGCTGTGCTTCACCTAGACTAGAAAATAGCTCTGCACCTGAGTTACAGCAGGTAATTTCATTAATGCCCGACTGCAGCAGGTAGTTTTTAATAATATGCTGTTGGGTTGTTGATGGCTCAACAAGGCAAACATGCAAATTGGAATATTGTGTAGTCATTTGTTTATACGGTATAGATTTAAACCTAATGTAGCTTGTTGGGCAAAATGCTTGGCAGTGTTGAAATCATCTTGAGTCAGAGCGTTATGGCTTATGGCTCGGTCAGAATAAATGACCCCAATAAATTTATTTTCGGTGTACAGCGGGAGTAGAAAGCACTCAATATTGCCTAGTGTATTAATAATATGTGGCGTGTAATATCTTTTATGCTCAGCGGGGGTTGCCCATAAAGCTTGATTTGATTGGCTAGCATAATAAAATAAATTGGGTGGATTAGGAGATAAGGTAAATGATATTTTTTGATCAATATCCTCTTTATTCCAGCCAAATGAAAAATTTTCATTAAGTTTATCTTTGCTTGGCGTTGCAAGCATAAAGCAGCTTCTATCCATGCCTAGGCTGCGATGAATTCCCTCAACGACTGTTTTAAATAATAAATTTAGCTCAATTTTATCGCAGAGTAAATTACTAATATCTTGTAATATCTGAAATTGTAGCTGTTTTTCATTAATTGTTGGTACAGGTTTTTTTGAGCTTTCTAACGTGCTCTTTTCCTTGCGGTGAACATTTCTTTGGATAAAATTAGACGCGTCATGAGCACCAAATTGTTGGGCAATTTTAACGGCTATTGTGGTGTTTTTTTGCAGTGTTTCTCTTAAGGTTTTAATTGGCAGTGAGCTGATTTTTGTTAATTCAGTTAGACATTGATTCATGCTCTCTGATTCCCAGCCTTGTTTGCTTGCCAGACTGATTTCATGACTTAGCGTAACTAATTTAGTTCTATCATTGCTGATATTATTGATCGACTCTTTTATTAATCCACTTAACTGGAATGACCGGCAGAGTTCAATGCTCAGGCTGCTCAAGTGAAAACCGAGTACCTCACGTTCTGCTTCTTTTTTGGTTTTTCCTGCTTGTATTAGGGCTGATATCGATTCGCCTTGCTTGCCGCTGAAACACCAAAAAGCAATATCCCCAAGATTATGCAGTAATGCTGCAATAAAGACTTCTTCAGGGGAGTTGTCATGGCTTAAAATAGCCAGCGATTTCGCTTGTACGGCCGCGTGGATTGCATTGGCTATTTCCTCGTTGGCTTTATGTTTGTTTTTGTGCGATAAAACGGCTTCAAAAAATGAACAGGCGAGGGTGATCTCACTTATCACGGTAGAGCCTAAAATAACAATAGAACGTGAAACCGTTACCATTTTTTGGTTGGACGGGTTGTAATACGAGCTATTGCTCATTTTTAGCAGTTTGGCGGTCAAATTTGGATCTCGCATAATAACCGATGCAAGATCCATAGCGCCTTTTCTATTGTCTGCTAAAACTGACTGGATTTGACATGAGGTATTAGAGAAGATGGGCATCTCTTCCTCATGCAGTCTTTGCGTCCAGCCAGCTAGGCTTGTAGGTTCTGGGTTCATTAATGGATGCTTAAGATAGGATTCATTAAAGCGCGCGAATTTTAACTAACTGCTCATTAAAATTAGTTAGTGATGAACGCAGTGCCGCGAGTTTCTCTTTCTCTTTGTTAAGCACGGCTTCGGGGGCTTTATTAACAAAACCTGGATTATTCAATTTTCCTTCGATACGCGGTAAATCTTTTTCTAATTTTAGAATTTCTTTTTCTAAGCGTGCAATTTCTGCCTCTTTATCAATCAAACCTGCCATTGGAATCAAAATACGTAATTCATTAACCAGAGAAATAGCCGATTCAGGTGCTACTTCATCTGCTTTTAAACATTTAATGGATTCGATTCGACCTAATTTCTGTAAATAGATTGTCGCTTGTGCCAAGTGGTTTTCATCGGTTTCAGTGACATTTTCTAATAATACGGGTAAAGGCTTGCCAGGTGCAATATTCATTTCACCACGGATGCGTCGCACACCTAAGATGAATTGCTTAGTCCATTCAATCGCATCCACTGCTTCTGCATCAATTTGTGTGTCGTCTGATACGGGATAGGGCTGCAACATAATGGTTTCCGCTTGAATGCCCGCTAATGGCGCAACACGTTGCCAAATTTCTTCGGTAATAAACGGCATGATGGGATGTGCAAGACGTAAAACAGTTTCTAATACTGTTAATAGCGTTTGACGTGTGCCGCGTTGTAGCGCCTCATTGTCAGATTGCAGAGAGATTTTAGATAATTCTAAATACCAATCGCAATACTCATTCCAAGTGAATTCATAGATTTCTTGTGCTGCATGATCAAAACGATAGTTATCGATGGCATCCGTCGTAGAGGCAATCACTTGGTTTAAGCGCGACACAATCCACTTATCTGCTTCGCTATACTCTAGTTCACCGCCGTTGACACCACAATCTTGCTCTTCAGTATTCATTAGAACAAAGCGCGCCGCATTCCATAATTTATTACAGAAATTACGGTAACCATATAGGCGATCACTATCTAAACGAATATCACGGCCTGTTGAGGCTAGTGAGGCAAAAGTAAAACGTAGTGCATCAGTTCCATAAGAGGGGATACCTTCTGGGAATTCTTTGCGTGTCGCTTTTTCGATTTTCTCGGCTAAATGCGGCTGCATCATGCCGCCAGTTCGTTTAGCGACTAAATCTTCTAAGCTGATACCGTCAATTAAATCAATCGGGTCTAAGACATTACCTTTTGATTTAGACATTTTTTGGCCTTGTGCATCGCGCACTAAGCCATGAATGTAAATCTTTTTGAACGGTACTTCGCCCATGAATTTTTGCCCCATCATAATCATGCGGGCGACCCAAAAGAAAATAATATCAAAGCCAGTCACTAAAACGCTGGTTGGATAATGTTGGGCGAGTTCTGGCGTTTTTTCTGGCCAGCCTAAAGTGGAAAAAGGCCATAAGGCAGAAGAGAACCAAGTATCTAAAACATCTTCATCTTGGCGTAAGGGATAGTCAGCGGCTAAATTGTGTTTTTCGCGCACTTCAGCTTCTGAGCGACCGACATAAATATTATCTTGCTCATCATACCAAGCAGGGATTCGATGTCCCCACCAGATTTGACGAGAAATACACCAATCTTGGATATTATTCATCCAATCGTAGTAGGTGTTTTTCCAGTTATCGGGTACAAATTGAATTTCACCGCTTTTTACCGCTTCAATCGCAGGTTCAGCCAAAGGCGCAACTTTAACGTACCATTGATCGGTTAATAAAGGCTCAATAATGCTGCCAGAGCGATCGCCACGTGGCACCATCAATTTATGGTCTTCGATTTTATCCAGTAAACCTAAAGCGTCTAAATCAGCAACGATTTGTTTACGCGCTGCAACTCGGTCTAAACCGATATAAGCAGCAGGAATTAAATCGCCTTCTTCTGCTTCATTAGCGCGAATAGCTGCATCCACGGTAAACAGGTTAATTAAACCACCGTGCGCTTGATCTTGAATGGCACTAATTTCTTTATGCCGTGACCAAACCTCGTAATCGTTAAAATCATGTGCCGGGGTGATTTTTACACAACCGGTACCAAATTCAGGGTCTACATATTCATCGGCAATAATGGGGATTAAACGGCCTGATAGAGGCAATTTAATAAACTGACCGAGTAAGTGCTGATAGCGTTCATCAGAAGGGTGAATCGCAACCGCAGCATCACCAAGCATGGTTTCAGGGCGTGTTGTAGCAACAATCAAGTGACCTTCGCCATTCGCCAGCGGATAACGCATATGCCACATAAAACCATTTTCTTCTTCGGATAGCACTTCTAAATCTGAAACCGCTGTGTGTAAAACAGGGTCCCAGTTAACTAAGCGTTTACCGCGATAAATCAAGCCTTCTTCATGCAGGGTAACAAACACTTCTTTAACCGCTTCGGACAGCCCGTCATCCATCGTAAAGCGTTCACGTTCCCAATCTAAAGAGGCACCCATGCGGCGTAATTGTTTGGTTATCGTGCCACCGGATTCTTCTTTCCATTCCCAAATACGCTTAATGAATTCTTCACGGCCATAATCATGGCGTGTTTTACCTTCTTTATTAATTAAGCGCTCAACCACCATCTGCGTGGCAATCCCAGCATGATCAGTACCGGGTTGCCATAAAGTGCTCTCACCCTTCATGCGGTGATAACGAGTGAGCGCATCCATAATCGTATCTTGGAAAGCATGCCCCATGTGTAAACTACCCGTGACATTTGGCGGTGGAATCATAATGCAAAAAGATTCACCTTCTTGTTTAGCAGAGAAATAACCTTTCTCTTCCCAAGTGTTGTACCAGCGTTGTTCGATGTCGGTGGGGGTGTATGTTTTATCCATGAGTGCGACTTTTAAATAGGGTTGTAAGGGGTTATGTAGGTTGGATTGGCTTATCTAGCGAAGCATAGATAATGTTATCCGACACTGTTCATCAAATAGGCTATTGTCGGATAACGTTTTTATTGCTGCGCAATAAAAATCTAACCCAACCTACGACATTTACGTTACATTTTATGAGTATTCGGTGTTATGCCTTGTTGCTGGTATAAACGATAACGTTTGCGGCCGGCTTGTTTGTGCGTTTCATCATTATCTAACAGCTCAAAAATCTGCTCTGATTGATGAATTTGTTCCGGGCAATAAGTCGATAAATTAATCAGTGTATGTTGCCAGGCTTCAGGTGCTTGCTGAGTGCCAATTATAACGGCATTCGCAAGGCTGGGTAAGTCATCCTGATAAATTTCGTGGGGCACAAAACTGTTGGCACGAAAAGTCCAGAGTAAGATGTCTAATTGCTGTGCTTGTTGTCGTGTATCAGTCAAGATATAGGCTTTAAAGCCGAGGCGAAACGCTTTCTCGGCTAATTTACAAGCAAACAGTTGTCGCCCCTGTTCGGACTGGGACGACAAAACGTAGAAGTTGACCTTAGGCAGCATTTACACGGTTTAATAAATATTGCACTAATAACGGTACGGGACGACCTGTTGCGCCTTTGGCATCACCCGATTTCCAAGCCGTACCAGCGATATCCAAATGAGCCCACTGATAGTCTTCAGTAAACCGTGATAGAAAACAAGCAGCTGTAATCGTACCGGCATCACGACCACCAATATTGGCTATATCCGCAAAATTAGACTTCAATTGATCTTGATATTCATCCCAAAGGGGTAAACGCCATACGCTATCAAGTGAAGATTCACTTGCATTGAATAAGTCATTGCATAGCTTGTCGTCATTGCCTAGTAGGCCGCTAGGTACACGACCTAAAGCGACTAAACAAGCGCCAGTTAAGGTTGCCATATCAATCACAACATCTGGGTTATATTTTTTTGCATAAGTCAGAGCATCACAAAGCAGCAAGCGACCTTCCGCATCAGTATTTAAGATTTCGATAGTCAATCCCGCCATGCTAGTAACAATGTCACCAGGCTTATTAGCATCGCCGTCTGGCATATTTTCTGAGGAAGGAATAATACCGACGATATTTAACGGTAACTGTAATTCTGCAGCGGCTTGTAATGCACCTAAAACAGCGGCACTACCACACATATCGTATTTCATTTCATCCATGCCTGAGCCTGGTTTTAATGAAATACCACCAGCATCAAAGGTTAAACCTTTACCAACAAAAACAATCGGTTTGACGTCATTTGCTGCGCCTTTATATTCTAGAGTAATGAGTTTAGCTGGTTGACGGCTACCACGGCTTACCGACAAGAACGAACCCATTCCAAGTTCTTGCATATCCGCTTCTTCTAAAATATGCGCGTTTAGTTTTTCATGCTTCTTTGCGATAGCGATGGCTTGTTCAGCAAGATAAGTTGGTGTGCAGTAGTTGCCAGGTAAATCAGAGACATGTTTTGCTAAGGCGACACCTTGAGCAATGGCTTGACCTTGTGCGATACCGATTTGAATTTCAGATGTTTCAGTCAGAGCATGCAGGCTAAATTGCGTTAACGCATACTTATCAGCCGGTTTACTTTTACATTCATTGAATTGGTAGAAAGCTGCATCAACGGTTTCAATGATTTGGCGCGCTTTCCATGTGCTGTTTTGATCTTGCACATCATTTTCTGCTAAACAACAGACAGCGCTGCTGATTTGCGTGGCTTTTAATGTATTTGCAGTGGCAGTTAGGGCTTTACGGTAATCTTTCGCCGTTACTTTATCTGCTTTGCCCAAACCAACCAACAAGACGCGTTTAATATTGGCATGAGGTAAATAATTGATTAACAAAGTGTCCGCAACTTTACCTTTAATATCGCCACGTTCTACAACGCTTGTGATTAAGCCATTAGTAAGGTTATCTAAGTGACTGGCTTCGCTGCTGAGTTGCTTACCTTCGTATACAGCAACAATCAGACATTCCGTTTCTAACGATTCTAAAGGGGTATTAGCTAATAAATAATCCATAAAGCTCTGAGGTGTTATAGGGTTAAAATGCGTTTGATTATACCGTAGATATCGTTTTTATTTGTATGTGTTTGGCTGTGATATGGTAATTTAAAAAATACATGAATGGCACTCTTCAGTGCCTGTTGCTTATTGGTAGGATTAGGATTGAAAAAATGTCAGTTTAAGTTATTGATGGGCGAGCAAAATATTGCTGAAGCTGAGTTGCAAGGTGATTGGCTGATTGGTAATGTTGTTCCTGATATTGAGGGTGTAAAACAGCAATTGCAGAAGCAAGGTTGTTCTCAGCTCAATTTAAATAGTGAACAGCTAGGGCGCTGGGATAGTCGCTTGGTTTTATTTTTATTTGAACTTGAGAAATACTGTCATAAGCAGGCTATCCCTTTAAATATGACCGCATTACCTGCAGCTGCACAAGGCTTGTTAAAGCAAGCGTCTGTATTTCCCGTGCGCGAAAGTGGTAATAAGGTAAAACAAGAGAGCTCATTTGTTGCTCAATTAGGCCTGGCAACCCTATTTTTTTATAGCGAAACGAGGAAGATGCTCTCTTTTGTCGGTGAAGTTTGTTTAAGTGCTTTGCGCTTATTGCGTGGTAAAGCGTGCTTTCGGCAGCGAGATTTGTGGCTTATTATGCAGGAATGCGGTCCAAGCGCTTTAGCTATTGTTACTTTGATTAGTTTATTGGTCGGGCTGATTCTCGCTTTTGTTGGTGCGATGCAATTAAAGATTTTTGGCGCGCAAATTTATGTCGCCAACTTAGTCGGTTTAGGCATGTCTAGGGAAATGGGCGCGATGATGACGGCGATTATTATGGCCGGAAGGACTGGTGCTGCTTTTGCTTCACAGTTAGGTTCTATGCAGGTTAATGAGGAAATTGATGCGCTGAAAACTTTAGGTATTTCGCCGATAGATTTTCTGGTCTTACCGCGTATGTTAGCACTGATTATTATGTTGCCACTCTTATGCTTATATGCCGATTTTATGGGTATTTTAGGTGGCTTAATGGTCAGTGTGTCTTTGCTAGATCTTACGGTGGTCGAGTATTTGATCCAAACCAAATCTGCCTTAGATTTAAACGATTTCTTAACAGGATTGATTAAAAGCAGTGTTTTTGGTGTGTTGGTCGCTTTATCGGGTTGTTTAAGTGGTATGCAGTGTGGGCGAAGTTCATCATCTGTTGGTGATGCCGCTACCGCAGCCGTAGTAGCGGGTATTGTTAGTATTGTCGTGGCTGATGCAATATTGACCGTGGTCTATCAAATTATAGGCTTTTGATATGAAGGAAGTGCATATAGCGGTAAACGATTTGACTATGGCTTATGATGATTTTGTAATTCAGCAGCAGCTTAATTTTAAGATCCACAAAGGCGATATTTTTATTGTGATGGGCGGTAATGGTTGTGGCAAAAGTACTTTGCTCAGACATCTTTTGGGTTTAAAAAAGCCAGCTAAAGGTGAGATTTATTATCAGGATGCAAATTTATGGGCTATTTCTGAGGTAGAGCGCAAGAAAATTATGCGTAGCAATGGCGTTATGTATCAGAGCGGTGCATTATGGAGCTCTTTAACCTTGGCTGAAAATATTGCTTTGCCCTTAAAAGAATATACTGATTTAAGTGACCATGAGATTCAGGGGCTGGCTTATTTTAAATTAGCCTTAGTGGGTTTGGTGGGTTTTGAGGAATATTACCCCTCAGAAATTAGCGGGGGTATGAAAAAAAGGGCAGGGCTTGCGCGGGCTTTAGCTTTAGATCCTGAGATTTTATTTTTTGACGAGCCTTCCGCGGGATTAGACCCCGTCAGTGCTAAATTATTAGATGATTTAATTTTGAGTATACAAGCTAGTTTGGGGACAACTATTGTTGTAGTTACGCATGATTTGCCTAGCTTATTTGCGATTGGTACCGATGCTATCTTTCTTGATGGTATGAGTAAAACCTTAATTGCTCAAGGCGCGCCGAATGATTTATTGCAAAACTGCCCTAACCCTACCGTGCAACAATTTTTAAGTCGAGGAATTAATGAGTAAACAAGCAAATCCAACGGTTATTGGGGTTTTTGTGCTGGGGGCGGCATTGATAGCCCTATTAGGTATCACCGTGTTTACCAGTGGTAAGTGGTTTACTGAAAAATCCGAGTTTGTGATTTATTTTAATGAATCAGTCAATGGCTTGAATGTAGGTGCTTTAGTGAAAATGCAAGGAGTGCCTATTGGTAAAGTAACCGATATTCAAGTGCAACTCCATCCAGAAACTAAGCAAATATTAACCCCCGTATTTATTGAAATAGATCATGCGAAATGTCAGCAGATTCTGCTGTTTAAAGAGCCTGGCGATAAGAAAATGTTCTTGGAGCGGTTAATCAAAAACGGTTTGCGTATGCAGTTGCAATACACCAGTTTAGTGACTGGACAATTATATGTGCAGACCTTGCTACAGCCAGATACGTCTGTGATTTTAACGGGTTTAAATAAAGATTATGCCGAATTGCCTGCCATTGCTTCGAGTAGTGTGCAAGTGCAAAATAGTATTGCTGATGTCATGCAAGATATTCAGGCCATTCCTTTTAAAGAGCTGTTCTCTGAATTATTGATAGCCGTTAAAAATATTAAGCAAATAACCGGTTCTGAAGAGACTAAGCAGGCGATTAGGGATTTATCATCCTCACTAGCGGAGTTACAAGAGATACTCAAATCAGTTAAACCACACGCTAAAGCAATTGCACTCAATGCAGAGAAAACGTTGCAACGTAGTAGTCAACTTATGCGCAAGCTAGAAGGCGCAGTTGATCCTCTTCTGCTTGAAGTAAGAGAATCATTAGCGAATGCGAATCAAACCTTATTGAGCCTTCAAAATAGTGCGAAGAGTGCTGATGGCTTATTGCATGAAGATGCGCCATTACAGCAAAACCTCAATCGTACTTTGGATGAAATTCGGCGATCGGCAAAATCTTTACGTTTATTAACAGACTATTTAGAGCAGCATCCAGAAGCATTACTACAAGGTAAAAAGGATTAAGTTATGCGATTACGAATTATTGAAATAATCAGTGTGTTACTGGCTTTATCCGCTTGTAGCGTAAGTCCAAAGTCTAATATATATTTGCTAAAAGCCATTGAGCCGGTTCAGGCTAAGTTAGTTGCTCAAAAGTTCATTAGTATTTATTTGCAATCAGTAAATTTTCCAGATTATTTGGATCGTCCGCAAATGGTGCTACGCAAAGATGCTGTGACCTTGGATATAGAGCAATTTCAGCGCTGGGGAGAGCCGCTAAACATTTCCTTTGAACGTGTTTTTAGAGAAAACCTGGAAATGCGTTTAGCGCCTGCAAGAGTACTAAGCAAAAAGACTTTTAGTGCCATGGCGTTTGATTATCAGTTGGCCATTGATGTCAGTCGTTTCGATACGAATGCACAGCAGCAAGCCATTTTGCAGCTTAATTGGGCTATACTAAATGGACTAGGAGATAAGATTTTATTTTTTAGCCAAGAGGTAATTACAGTGCCGATAAATACCGATAGCTTTCAGGCACGAGTTGAAGCGCAGAGCGCTGCTATTGCAATTTTGGCTGATAAAGTGATTGTTCAGCTTAGAGGAATAGAGTGATTTTAGAATTCAAAGGAGAGTATTTACGTGAGTAAGCAGGTTAAGGGGTTTTTATTTTTTGCTGTTCTAAATTTGATGGGGTGTAGTCATCTACCGTTAACAGCTCAGGCTTATGTTGAGCAAGTGCATGAAACAAGTAAATTAGAGAGCCATTTTAAAGGTGAAGTATTACAATCTTGGAAAGTAGGGCAGTGGGGTTTATATAAAACTCAATCAATTACGCGTGATGGTATTTTTCACTTATTTGATTCTACTGTAGATAAAGGATTTCTGAAAATAGTTATCGCAGCAAAAGAAGGAAATGATTTTTGGGTGGAATTTAGCGCAGTTGCAAATAATGAAGAGCAGCAATTTTCGGCATTAATTACCGAGCAGATAAGTGAGCAGCAAGTTAAATATTCTGTCAGAGCATTAAAATTGCCTCAGAAACAATCAATTGTCCTACTTACTGATGCATTAGCAATGCAAGATCAAGCAGAGGAGCAGTACGAGCAAGTGCAGTTATGGCTACATTTACTGTCTTATTCCGTGCGTGAAGGTGTGCAAAGGAATGTTAATGTACCGGCGGGTCAGCTTGCTGAAGCTAATGAGGTTCCTATAACTTTATCTTTATTGCTTGGGCAAATGCAAGGATATGTTTGGATGCACAATGCTGTACCTATTTTTCCGGTTGTTAAAGTGGAGTTAAATAAACAGACTGCACGATGGTTCAATACGCAAAAGACTACTGTATTAGTTGATTTTGGTGATTCAGGCCAAGCGCGTTATTTCGCATACGATTAATTAGCTATTGGATTTTTTATGTTAAATATAAAGTTAAGGTTCATAGTAGTTTTATGTGCAGCTTTATTATTATTTAGTTGCGGCACTGTGCGCATAGAAGTCCCAGAAGGGCAGCAGGTTAGGTTGTTATCTCAAGAAGAGTCAGCTGAGATTAGAGTGGAGAGAACTGTTTGGTTTTGGCTGTGGGGTGGTAAGGCTATATCGGATAACAGTATCAAATCAGATATTGAAAAGTATAAGCTAACAGAAGTACGTGCTTATACAGTACAAACAATGACTGATAATATCCTCTTAATTGTGACCAGTTTTGTCAGTATTGTTAGGCGAACTTTAGTTGTGGAAGGTAATACGAATGCTAAGACTGTGATTGAATCAGTCAAGGAGCAAAAGTTATGATATTGCGCAGCTTTTTGATATTGTCTCTATTGTCCTTATCAGCTTGTTTTTCAGTGCCGGTTAATGCCCCTTCCAGGCAAGATGTACAAATACTACCTGCTGGAACACCTGTAGAAGTAACCGTGCGCTATCAGAAATGGTATGCCTTATGGGGTATTTTTCCATTAACACCGAGTGATAATGTTGCAGAAATTATCGCGCGTGAAAAGCTGGTTGAAGTGCGTGTTTATACCGAAGATTCAATAGAAGATGCAATCTCAGGTTTTTTCTATGTACTGTTGTTTCCTGCTGGGATTATTGTTCCACAAACCATTGTTGTTGAAGGTAATCGTAGTAAGTCTAAAGAGTTGAAACAGAGTGTTTTTCGTTAGATTTTTGCTTATATAGCACTGCTTAATTACGTATAACTTTGAGTGTGTCACCTGAAAAATAAGCACATTCAAGTTTGTTTTTTTCTTGTTCCAAGTTCTATTTGGGAGTGCATGCAATTACAGCTCCGGCTGAGACATACTTTCATTAATTGACGCGTGAAGCAGAGCTTCTGGTCATACAAACGAGGAAATAAAAGTTTGGCTAGCTGAACGACTCGAAGAGCAAGCGCTAACTGGCGCTCCCGTTGACCCCTTTTGTTTCTTTTTTTATCTTGATTGATTGATTCATAAATACTTGATATATTCAACATCGGCTTATGGGCAGATTTTGGATCGCGCATCGCGATCAGTGGAAAAAAAGTCCGATTGGATTGCCCTTTTGGTTTCCCTTTGGTTTCCCTATATAGTGCCTCCTGTTGCGCTGAACCTTAATGCGTAAGAGTGCCCATAAGCCATCCAATAGATGGATTTAATGTCGTAATTATGAATAAGTTAGGTACGCTAAAAGAAATTACCACAAAACCAGAGTTTGCTAGATTATTAGGGGTAAAACCTTCAACTCTTACATATTCCCTTTATATAGTTAAACCTGCTACTCAATATCATCAATTTGAAATTCCAAAGCGGAATGGCAGTAATCGAGTAATAAATGCCCCAGCCGATAAGCTCAAAAACTTACAATCAAAGCTTTCTGTTCTGTTACAAGATTGTATTGATGAAATTAACGCCGCTAAATACCCAAAATCTGAAATTAACCTTCCCAAAGCACTTAACTCTAAGGTGCTTAAAGTTAAAATATCAAATTCTGCCATCAAACAACAACCTTCACTATCTCATGGCTTTGTAAGACACCGATCGATCATCACTAATGCAATGATGCATTTGAATCAGAAAAATGTACTAAATATTGATTTGAAAGACTTTTTTGATAGCTTCAATTTTGGCAGAGTTAGGGGCTTTTTTATTAAGAATAAACATTTTGAATTAGACCCCAATATTGCAACTGTTATCGCTCAAATTGCTTGCTATGAGAATAAACTCCCTCAGGGCAGTCCGTGTTCACCTGTCATAACAAATTTAATTACGCATTCACTTGATATCCGATTAGCATCTTTAGCTAAAAAGCATTCATGCACTTACTCAAGATATGCTGATGATATAACCTTTTCTAGTCGTAAATCTATCTTCCCAACTCAAATTATGCGTCAAGAAGAGAGTGGTGAATATATTGCTGGAAAAAAACTAAGAGGCGATATAACGCGAGCTGGGTTTTCTATAAATGATAAAAAAACACGCATTCAATACAAAAATTCAAGACAAGATGTAACGGGCTTAATTGTTAATAAAAAGCCTAACGTAAAAAAGGAATACTGGCGCACAGCCAGATCACAGTGCCATAGTTTATTTCGTACAGGCTCTTTCACTAAAAAAATTGCTGATGGAGATATAGAGGGAAATATCAACGAGTTGGAAGGTCAACTTAATTTTATAGACCAAGTTGATCGATATAACCGTATGCGCCAAAAACCTAGCCTTAACCCAATATACGCACTTAAAAGAGATCATCAACAATTTTTAAAGCAAACTAAATATTTACTGCACGGACGCGAAAAAACATTCAGTCGGTTTTTATACTACCGCTTATTTTATGGAAATGACAAACCAACCTTTTTATGTGAAGGGAAAACCGATAATATATATCTTAAATCTGCGATTAGTATACTTGCAGCAAACTATCCAGCCCTCGTGTCTCCTAAGTCTTTAACAAAAGATTATGAGTTGCTAGTGCGATTTGTAGAATATTCCAAGCGTACGCGATTCTTACTTGAACTTTATGGTGGTGTGGATTATTTGAAGGGATTTATAGGAAGCTTTGAAACCTTGAGTAACTTTTACAAGGCGCCAAAACCTAAACACCCTGTCATTGTTATTTTAGATAATGATGATGGCTTACGAAAGGGCTTCCAAAATTATGTCTGCTCAATATCATCTGTTAGACTTTTCCCTACGAATCTTGATAAAAAGAACGATTTCAACAAGGCAAGTTTCATTCATGTAATACACAATCTTTATATTGTATTAACTCCATTAAACTCAACAGGTGGAGATACTGATATAGAGTATTTATTTGATGATACAACACGGCTCAAGCAATACAACGGAAAATGCTTTAATACGGTTGCTGAACGAGATAAAGAAGGTGACTTAAGTAAGAATTCATTCGCTAATCACATTATCAAAGCACAGAAAAATTCTATTAACTTTGATGGCTTAAAACCATTATTAGACCGTGTTGTTGCTGCTATCACTCATTACGATCAATTAAAGAAAAATAAAGGGGTAGACAAAAGTAAACCGCCCTCCCTCAGCTGATAAATCGACAAAATAAGATCAAGTGATTTTGATTTGTTATTGAAAATAATATCTTCATTGAAGAAAAAATTTAATAATCAATTGAGTTTCAAGTTTCCAGACTACTGAAT
>JAUVAA010000077.1 GCA_030591965.1 bacterium | reverse complement strand
ACTGATCTAGGTTTTATTTTTATCATATCGTTTGTTGGACTTCCTGTCTATTTACGAGTTTATAACGAGCCATAAGCTGGGGTAGTAAATCTTTACTTAAACTACCTAATTTCGACAGCCTAGGCTGCTACTCTAGGCTGTCGAAATTAATCATTTTATACGTGTTTTACTTCCCTTGTTTATGGATAAAGCATTTATAGGATGGTGTCGACGCAGGAGGCGCATCGATGAGCTATTGATGCGCTTCGTTCCTCAGCACATCCTATGGGTTTTATTTATTTTATAGCCAATAATCAAGGTAGTAATTTCCTTAATAAACAGTCTTTTTCGACAGCCTACTGCTACTCTACTCAAAATGCATCCACAAACAGTATTACAACGCTCTAGGAGTGCTGATATTCCTGCAGCTAAGCCTAGTAAAAGTTGGGTTTATATCGATGTAGACTTGTTTGATTGGCTAAGAACGCAATATACTAACACTCGGCAGGATGTGAGTGAAAATAAAACGGGAGATAAACTCACATGTTATTCAGAAGAAAACAAATCTGGTACTACAAATTTACGATTGGTGGAAAAACAATATACCGATCTACTAGCACCGCTGATAAAGAAAAAGCGCAAGAAATAGCTGACAAGGCAAAAGCAGCATCTTGGGAAACAATAAAAGGAGGAGAGCAAGAAAAATATCTCTGGCAACAGGCTGTAGTTAGGTACATACAAGAGTCTGATAAAAAAGCATTGATGATGATAAATCAATTATGCGCTGGCTCTCTCAGCATTTAGACAATATCAACTTGCATGAGATTGATAAAGCGCTTATTGAGCGAATCATCACGGCTAAATTAAATGAAGGAGTGAGCAAATCACGCGTTAATCGAATTACTACTCTCATCAATACTATTTTAAATAAAGCCATGAAAGAATGGGAATGGATTAGCACTAAGCCTCACATTCGAAAGTTCAAAGAACCAAGCATCAGGGTGCGATGGATAACTCAGAATGAGGCAAATAATTTAATTACTCAATTACCCTCTCACCTCGCAGATATGGCTTGATTTACATTAGCAACAGGACTAAGGGAATCGAACGTACTTGAATTAGAGTGGAGTCAGATAAATTTACAGCGTAGAGTTGCTTGGATTCATCCCGATCAAGCTAAAGCAGATAAAGTGATCGGAGTGCCTTTAAATGATGATGCTATTGCGACGATAAAAGCGCAAATTGGAAAACATAATGCAAGAATATTTACTTACAAAGGGGTTCCGATAAAAAAAGCAGGCACTACGGCATGGAGAAAAGCTTTAGTTAGAGCTGGAATTATTAACTTTCGATGGCATGACTTAAGACATACTTGGGCAAGCTGGCATGTACAAAATGGAACACCCTTACATATACTGAAAGAATTAGGGGGATGGAGCAGTTTTGATATGGTTCAACGGTACGCACATTTAGCGCCTGAGCATCTAGCGGAGTACGCTAATAATTCATCGGCTAGTTGCAAAATCGTTGCAGAGGAAAATAAACTAAAACTAAAAGTAGTCTAACTTATTGATATTAATGGGGTGAACGACGGGGCTCGAACCCGCGACAACCGGAATCACAATCCGGGACTCTACCAACTGAGCTACGCTCACCATAATGATGATCTTTAAGGAATATGGTGCGCTTGACAGGACTCGAACCTGTGGCCCTCGGCTTAGAAGGCCGATGCTCTATCCAGCTGAGCTACAAGCGCAAATATTGGTCGGGATAGAGGGATTCGAACCCCCGACATCCTGCTCCCAAAGCAGGCGCGCTACCAAACTGCGCTATATCCCGAACTATTTATAAGCCTTTAAGCTGAATCACTAAGTAGTAATTAACTCCCTAAAGAGCTGACTATTATAGCTCTTAATTCTTAACGGTCAACTTTTTTTTGCAAATTTTATAATTTATTTTTCACTACTTGATAAACATCCCCTACCTTTAACTCGGCTCCAGATAAAACCCCATCCAGTTCAATAAGTTGCGTATCTGCGAATGCACGATCTTTTAAACTTGCGGTATTGATATAAACATTCAACGCTGCGCTTTTTAAACCTGCATAAGCAGACATAACGCCAGCTCCTGCATCACTAATAACATTAACACTACCCTTCTCTGCCGCTTCTTGGCTAAGCGCTATCGCTTCCGCACAGGCTTTAGCACAAGCTAAAGGCACTAAGGTTGCCTCCTTTAAAACGTTCTGGATTTGCTCACTACGCGCTGTTTTTTCCTCATCAGTCTCTTTAGGCAACCCATAAGTCATCATCAACTGATCAAAAACATCCACATCGGCTTTGATCATCTTAGTTAAGCTTACTCGTAACGCTTCTGACTTAACTAGTAAGGCTTGCATATCTGCATCAACCTCAGAGTACTTTGGCTTACCAATCGTTAGGTTGCAAACCATACTGGTTAACGCTGCTGATTGTGCACCCATCAACGCCGCCACACTGCCACCACCAGGCGTGGCCGACCGACTTGCTAACTCATCAAGAAAAACTTCTATAGATTTATCTTTTATTTCACTCATGTGTGATTCCTTTAATTTATTACTGAGGCGCTTCCATTAAAATAATACCATGCTGGTCATTGCTGAATGCTTGCAACAAAAGCTCAGGAAATTCAACATAGATTCCCGATAAAAGAACTCGGGAATGACATTGGCTTTATTTATATTGGGAAATGCAATACCTTTGACGAATGGCGCTCAACTAGGCTTACTCACGTCGCCAGCTAGTGCCTGTTGCAACATCTTCTAAAACAATTCCCTGAAACTTTAAATCATCACGGATTTTATCAGCTAATGCCCACTCTTTATTTTGCTTAGCAGCTACACGCTGCGCTATAAATTCTTCGATATCCAGCTCTGTTAAGCCGTCATCTTGCGCGCCATCCGTTGCTTTTAAAAATTCATCTGGGTCGCCCTGTAGAATCCCTAAGACACTCGATAATTCTTTTAATTCACCCGCTAATTGCGCAGCCAGTTCAGCATCATTATTCTTTATTTTATTCAATTCTCTCGCCATATCAAACAAAACCGCAACAGCCACTGCGGTATTAAAATCATCATCCATTGCCTGCTTAAATCGAACCGTATAATCCGTTGCACTCGCCTCTGTAGCGACAGTAATACCACGTAAGGCAGTATATAAACGCGTTACAGCTGCACCTGCGTCGTCTAATTGCTCATCCGAGTAATTGAGCGGACTACGATAATGACTGGAAAGCACAAAAAAGCGCACAATTTCAGCTCGGTATTGCTTCAACACCTCTCTAACTGTAAAGAAATTACCTAATGACTTAGACATTTTCTCTTCATTAATACGCACAAAGCCGTTATGCATCCAGACATTTACAAATTTTTCGCCAGTCGCCCCTTCTGATTGAGCAATCTCATTTTCATGATGTGGAAACTGTAAATCCATACCGCCACCATGAATATCAAAATGATGTCCCAAGCAGCGTGTCGCCATAGCCGAACACTCTATATGCCAACCTGGCCGCCCTCTTCCCCACGGGGAGCTCCAATAGGGCTCATCCACCTTAGCTTTTTTCCACAACACAAAGTCGAACGGATTCTTTTTGGCCAAATTCACATCAACTCGCTCGCCAGCCTGAAGCTCATCCAGCTTCTTACCTGATAAAGCACCATAATTGGCAAATTTATCCACCGCATAAAAAACGTCGCCATTGCTGCCGGTATAAGCCAAGCCTTTTTCAAGCAAAGCCGTAATCATCAGAATAATATCATCCATCGATTTTGTTGCTCTTGGCTCGATATCAGGAGGCAATACCGCTAACTCACGTTCATCTTCATGCATAGCATCAATAAAACGCTCCGTTAATGCACCAATTTCTTCTTTATTTTCATTGGCACGCTGAATAATTTTATCATCGATATCAGTGACATTACGTACATAGGTCAAGTCGTAACCCGAATAACGCAAGTACCGCGCAACAATATCAAATACAACCATCACGCGTGCATGACCAATATGACAGTAATCATAAACAGTCATACCACAGACATACATACCCACTTTACCCTCGACCTTGGGCGTGAAAACTTCTTTTTCTCTACTTAAGGTATTGTAAATTTTTAACATTTTGCGCAGTTACTCAGGATAAATTAATCTTAATTGCTCGTAGTATACGAGCTTAACTGATCAATTTTCCAAGATTAACGCTTCTCTTTCAAGATAAAAACACATAGAATTTACCGTTTGCATCTTTTTATAGTGGGTATTATGCGTTCTTTAATTCTTTTTTTGATGCTATCCTTTACTTCAACTTATTCTTTTTCAACGGAAAACAAAATGTCAGAGACACAAACTAAAGTTAAATTCCAAACCACACTGGGTGATTTCATTATTGAATTAGACGCTGAAAAAGCGCCTATTACGGTAAAGAATTTCATTACTTACGTCGAAGAAGGCTTTTTTAACGGTACAATTTTTCACCGTATCATTCCTGGATTTATGGCACAAGGCGGTGGCTTTGATACTAGCTTCGCACAAAAAGAAACGCATGGCATGATCAAAAATGAAGCTGATAATGGCTTAAAAAATGATCGCGGCACATTAGCTATGGCACGTACACCAGCACCAGATTCAGCAACCGCACAATTCTTTATTAACTATAAAGACAATGACTTTTTAAACTACAGCGCCCCAACACAAAATGGCTGGGGTTATGCAGTATTTGCTAAAGTTGTTGAAGGCATGGACATTGTTGATGAAATGGCAAACCAAGCAACGGGCAACAAAAACGGCCATCAAGATGTCCCTACAACAGACATCATTATAGAAAAAGCTGAAATCGTTCAGTAAGCAATACCGATAAACGGTAAGTTTTCATTATTCATGGGCAAAGGTCTACAGGGTCTCGTCATTCCCGAGGTCTTTTTATCGGGAATCTATGCTCAACAATAGATTCCTGCTAACAGCATGCAGGAATGACAAACTGAAAAAACTGTTTGTACCCTTTAACTGAGACGTTACGATAAACGGCTCATTTATGAGCCGTTTCTTTTTCTTTAATATGATTTAGGGTTAATACTAATGCGTAACGAAACGCTTTTTATTTCAGATCTACACCTGACCATTGAGCGTCCCGAAGTAACGCAAAAGTTTCTTAAGTTATTAACAGGGCGCGCCACACAAGCAAAAGCCCTCTATATTTTAGGTGACTTATTTGATACTTGGATTGGTGATGATGATTTTAGCCCGCCCATTAAAAGCGTAAAAAAGCATTTAAAAGCACTAACAGCACAAGGCACACCTGTTTTCTATATACACGGAAATCGTGATTTTTTAATTGGCCAACGCTTTAGTAAAGAAAGTGGCGTTACTTTATTAGATGAATATAGCGTGATTGACTTATATGGCACACCGACCTTACTAACGCATGGTGACTTACTGTGTACCGACGACTTACCTTACCAAGCATTCCGCTTAAAATCACATAGCCCAGAATGGCAAGACAACGTACTATCTAAGCCATTGATTTTAAGGATACTTTATGCGCGCTGGTACCGTTTACGCAGTTTTTTCCATAAACGTAAAAAATCTCAAGATATTATGGATGTGAATCGAGACACCGTAGTGGATGTTATGAGCAAATATCAAACAACACGCCTAATCCATGGGCATACTCACCGCCCAGCAGTACATGATCTAAAAATTAATAATTTAAAAGGACAACGCTTCGTACTTGCTGAATGGAAAAAAGACAACGCCAGCGTTTTAGCGTGGACAACAACTGGTTACACACAAGAAATGATCTAATCGAGTAGTTTATCGCCATTTAATAAACGATAAACTGACACACAACCAGCACAACAAAATAACTTTAACCCCTCTGTAGTATTGGTGGTAAAACCGTCAATCTCGACAGGGAGTCCACACAAAGCACAATTAACCTTAGTTTCCTTCATATTACTTTCTCCTTTCTGTAGGCAATAATTACGCTTTACTGAATCTGCGCTCATACCATTGCATAAAATAACCCATCGGCTTATGCTTCCCAGTACGCAAATAGTGGAGCGTGTACTCACTATTAATGGAAGCTTTCAGTAAGTGTTTAGATGCTGCAGTACCACAAAAAAGCAATTGATCCCCTTCTAGAATTTTATAATCTTTAGCTGGTAAAACGATCTCTTTACCACATGATTTAATAACAAAGGGAATCAAATCCAGCTCAACATCACGGTTACGCGGATCAGAAATAATATGACCCAACAACACTTCCTCCCCTGCATCCAAAGCCTGAATAACAGCACTACTTTTTTCAGAATTAAAATCTATGGTAGCCAAAGAGGGTTTTTTATCACCAATTTTCTCTCTTAATACAACTAATAAATCCTTAAGGATTTTCTCTCTCCCAAGATCTTTAGCTAATAAATACCGGAAAAAAGGTTTTAATAAAGGGGCAATTAATAATAATAATATTTTTCTTGCCGTTACCAAAGTAGGCTGCATAATCATATCGGCATTCGCCTCAGAAAATGCCACCTCATTTTCATGGCTATTTTGACGTACAATAGTAAATAGATTCTTATTCAAACAGCGAGCATTTAATAAGGCCCCCAAATTATGACCATCATCGGCATCAGCGGCCAATAATCCTACTGCCTCATGAATACCCGCCTGGCTTAATGTTTTTGCATTAACATGACCAATAATATAAGTATCAATCTCTTCTTCTTTACGCCTAGAGTGCGGATCAATAACAGCTGTTTTAATGCCATTTTTTGTCAACACCCGATTTGCTTCAAGACCCATGCGCCCATAACCACAAATAATCCAGCCCCCCACAGGCGGCTGTACATAACTATCTAAAGTTGCCCCTTTATCCCCTACCAACCAATTATTTAAAGCATAAAAAGCAGGATTATTAATACTGGCATTGAGCACTCGCGCAAATGTCTTAAACGGATCAACAATATGCACCTCCCCCCCTAAAGTCGATAAAGTCTCTTCAAAATCATCTACTTTAGACATAGTAATAATCCCAGCTTTGGGATTTAGCAAGCGCACCATGGCTGATATTTTTAGATTTGCCTCTTCATTACTAGTAATACAAACAACAGCCTGACATCTTTCACTCTGCAGCCCAGCTTCTAATAAATACCGAGGAACACTGGCATTTGCGCACAGGCCAGGAACCGCTGTTTTATAGTTACGTAATTTTAATGCTTGAATGCGCTCTTCACTTTGATCGATAACGATTACCCTTAAGCCTGCATCATTCATCCCTCTGACTAAGACACTCCCAGTATCACCAAAACCACACACAATATAAAAAGGCCCAACAATGCGATTTACATTCTTAGAAAATCGCCACTCCTCAACTGCACGTAAAAAAAAGGGGTTTTGCAATAAACGCACGATACTACCCAGCGCATAAAACCAAGTCACCACACTGACATATAGACAAACAATAGCCCACAAACGCTGCCCATCACTAAAAGTAAAAGGAATCTCCCCAAAGCCCGTTGTTGTCGCTGTATAAGTCATAAAATAGAAAGCATGAAAAATACTTAAGTATTGCGCTTCCCCATTCAACTCAGGGCCTGGAATAAACACCATCCCTAAAATAGCCGTGGCATAAACTATCAATATAGCCATTAAAGGGGTGCGCATCTCGCGCATTACAATAAAACTAACGCGACTTATATCTTGGCTTGCATTCATATTTTCTAAAAGTGATGAGTTCTATTGAAAATTTTTTTGCTTACAATCTTGACATTAAGGTTTCGGAAACCAAAATGACTACCGAAATAATATTGGCCACCAACGCACCGCCTGCAAGCGCAATAATGCTGGCCATCACATCAGGCGTCACACCTGTGCCAACAATATGCACAGCAAAAGTCCAACGCAATGCGGCAGCAATTAATTCAAAATCAGCTACTAAACTGGTAGCTAATAAAATTGCCCCAATTTGCGAGCGGTCACCCAATTTCAAACCTGTTGCAATTAAATTAACAACAACGACAGCAAACAGCTCAAAAACACTGTGATGGGCTGCATTATCATATTCACCCAGAAAAAACCCGACATTTAGTGTTAATGATAAAACAATGAAAAAACCGAAAATAACTTTCTCAAAATTCACGGGAGACCCTCAATAATAAAGCACAAATAAACGTTTATTTTACCTTAAAATAGCAGTAACTCATGAAAAAACTAGACTTTAAATATTATTGTTTGCTAATATATAAATTCAAACAACTTAGCAAAGAGGCTTATTATGAAAATGACAGCAATGGACTTAGTGGCAAGCGCTAAACAAAATATTTCTGAAATATCTATAGCTGAAGCAAAACAAGCTTTATCCGAACATCTTATTTTAGATGTCAGAGAACCAGCTGAATTTGCTGCGGGACAACTACCTAATGCCGTCAATATTCCTCGCGGCTTACTTGAATTCCAAATTAACAACCACCCTACTTTTGCAGGCCAACACGCCGTCAAAATTATTGTTTGCTGTCAATCAGGTGGCCGCTCTGCATTAGCAACCGAGTCTTTACATAAACTAGGCTACACCAACGCTGTTAGTTTAGCTGGCGGTTATAAAACATGGTCTGAAAGCTAAACATGCAACAACTCGAATCCATTCGACTCGATAAATGGCTCTGGGCTGCGCGTTTTTTTAAAACGCGCAAACTCGCATCCGATGCGGTATCGGGCGGAAAGGTTCACTTGAATGGGCAACGCACAAAACCAAGTAAAGACGTTAAGGTCACCGATGCTTTAGAGATTCATAAAGACCAATACAGCTGGGAAATTACCGTATTAGGCATAAACGCTCAGCGCAGACCCGCTGCAGAGGCCGTTTTATTATATTCAGAATCAGAAGCCAGCAGCTTAAAGCGCGCGCAAGATGTTGCACAAAGACGTGCGGAGCGCTTGCTAATGCCTGATGATCTTGCACAACGTCCGAATAAAAAACAACGCCGTCAGATTCATCGATTTAAGCAAAGCGATAGTTAAATAACCCTCCTACAAACAACTAGGCGGCTTAGGTAAACCTGCTATCTTAGCCGCATACTTTAACGGCCCTTCAGGAAATAATCTCAGCAAATACCGGCTACTCGCTTTCTCTTCACCTAATGTATTCTTAATGGCTTTAGCAAAAACGCGCGCATTCGGTAAATATTTATAGTCCTGATAAAACTGACGAAAGAATAATAAAATTTCTCGGTGCTCAGCACTTAAAACGAGCCCCTCTAGCCGAGCAAGATGCACTGCCACATCATCATTCCATTGATTCATATCGCAGAGAAAACCTTGATCCGTTACTACAATGTTCTGACCATTAACCTCTAATTCCATGTTTTTATCACTTCATGCTCAGTCGTTAAAGTAACAAACCCCGAATAATCAACTGGCTTTATGTCAACTATGATCTCATCATGCGCAAGACCTCTTGCCAATAAATCTGGCTCTAAAACGTAACATTGGAAATTCTGGCAATATTGCTTTAATTGATCAGCAGTTTGCGCGTTGCTATGCAAAGCTAAGACGGCACTACCTACAAAAATTAACGCATCACCTTGCGCAATCCGCTGAAAAAAAACATCGTGTTCAACACGTTGATTAAGGATATGCAGCATTATTCACCCGCAAATAATTTCAAACCAACTACACCCATAATAATAAGTGAAATAGACGATAAACGGTAAATATCTACAGACTCTTTAAATAGAAAAATACCCGCGATAGCGATACCCGCTGCACCTACTCCAGTCCAGATTGCGTAGGCTGTGCCTAAAGGCAACGTTTTAATCGATAACATTAGCAAGCCAAAACTTCCCGCACCCGATACAGCTGTGACAATTGAAGGAATTAATTTTGTAAATCCTTCGTTATATTTGAGGCTCAAGGCAAAAAATATTTCCGCAATACTTGCACCAGTTAAATACAGCCAACCCATCTTCTCTCCCAATCAATATACAGATAATACGGATTATTCTACAATAGCCTATCCATTGATTAATTATTTATTTGCTCATGTCTTCAGAACCCAGTTTTGCTATCAGAAATAGTGCCGACATTATTCGCAAACTTACCCTTATGTGGAAACAAGGTTGCTTAATTACCGCACACTTTGGTGAAGCTAAAGAATCGTTTATTACAGCAATTACTGATGTAAATAAAGAAAAGCAATCCTTTACTTTAGATTGCGGCCCTAAAGACTATCTTAATAAACAATTACTTGCTGCCAGTGAAGTGACGTTTAACAGCGTCGTTTCTGGCATACAAGTACAGTTTTCGCATAAGAACATAACTACAACCAGCATAAAGGGCACTGCTGCATTTTTACTCTCTATCCCTGAAACACTCTATTGGCTTGAGCACCGTAAGTTCTATCGAGTCAGGTCGCCTATGTCTAACCCAGCCTTGTGTACGATCAAAGTAAAAATAACACTAGATGATCAAGAAGAAACGAAAGAACTGAATTTGAAAATCCAAGATATAAGTATTTCTGGTTTATGCTTACAAATAGAACCTGAAGATTTAACAGATGACTGGCAAATAAATACCACGCTAGACAACTGTTTTATAGAATTACCTGAAATAGGTGATTTTTATAGCAGCATAGAAATTCGTAATCAGCGCTCATTAACACTCGATAGAGAAGATAAAACTCAACTGATAGGCGTACAACTTATTGATGCCTCTCCCGCTGTTGAAGCAAAAACCCAACGTTATATGCAGCTGGTCGAACGAGAAAATAGGAAAAAAAGCTAAATCAATGGACTCCTTTGGTAATTCAGCAACAAAAGTTTTTAGCGTTTCGCAACTTAATAGCAACGTAAAATCCCTCTTAGAACAGAATTTCTTCGCCGTACAAGTCAGTGGTGAAATTTCCAATTTAAGCCGCCCTTCATCAGGACATATTTATTTCACCTTAAAAGATGAGCGCGCCCAAGTCCGTTGTGCAATGTTTCGTAGCCAAGTACAGCGCCTTAAATTTCAACCCGAAAATGGCTTACAAATTCAAGCCAGCGCCAATGTCAGTTTATACGAGGCGCGTGGTGACTATCAGCTCATTATTAATCAGTTACAAGAAGCTGGCGATGGCGCGTTACGCCGTGCGTTCGAACAACTTAAAGAAAAGCTCGCAGATAAAGGCCTGTTTGCCTCTGAGCATAAAAAAGCACTGCCATTGATACCGATCAAGATAGGGATAATCACCTCGCCTTCTGGTGCGGCAATACGCGATATACTCTCAGTACTTAAGCGCCGCTTCCCAACAATTCCCCTGATTATTTACCCGGTTCTAGTACAAGGGAATGAAGCCAAATATGCGATTAACCAAGCCATTATTAATGCTAATCAGCGCAAAGAATGCGATGTCTTAATTTTAGCCCGTGGCGGCGGCTCCTTAGAAGATTTATGGGCCTTTAATGAAGAAATGGTCGCCAATGCTATTTTTAAAAGTCGCATTCCTATTATTAGTGGTATTGGACATGAAACCGACACCACAATAGCGGATTATGTCAGTGATTTACGCGCGGCAACACCGACTGCCGCAGCAGAACACTGCACTCCTGATGCTCAACAATGGCTGAGCCAATTTCAAGCCTATGAATATCAGCTTGCTCAACTTGTGCAAAATAAATTGCAGCAACATACGCGCCACTTAGACTGGGTTACTAAAAACCTAAACCAACAGCACCCGGGTAAGCAGCTAGAAATACAAGCTCAACGCTTAGATGAGCTAGAGTTACGCCTAAAATTCACTTTGCAAAATCAGCTCAACCAAGCAAAATCAGACCTTAAAACGCATAACGCCCAGCTTTGGCAATTTAATCCAACACATAAAGTACAGCAGCTCAAAAATCGTTATACAATCCTTAATAGCCGATTAAACAGTAGCATAAAAAATAAGCTGCATGAGCATCAACAAAAATTCACCTTACTTAGCCAAACACTTAACGTCGTCAGCCCACTAGCTACTTTGCATCGCGGCTACACATTAACCAGTAGCGAACAAAACATATTACTTAGCTCAAATGTGCAACTAAAAGTGGGACAGACCATTAAAACGCGTTTCTCTAGCGGTGAAGTTATCAGTCAAATACAGGAAGTTAATCATGAATAAAGCCCTATTAGCCTGCTTATTACTTATCCCTCAATTAGCACTCAGCAGCCCATTACCCAAACAATTAGCCGTCCCAGGTGGCATTGTTAATATAGAACTAGGCTCTATAGCAAGACCTGCACCCGAAGTCTTTTTTCAGAAAAAACGCGTCCTAGTCTTAGAAAGCGACAATAAATGGATCGCAGTCGTTGGTATTCCTCTCAATAGCAAAGTAGGCCAACATTCAATCACCATACAATCAGGCAAACAAAAAACGCAAAGCAATTTTGAGGTTGGCGCTAAAGACTATCCCGCGCAATACATCACAATTAAAAATAAACGGATGGTTAACCCCAATCCAGACGATGTTAAACGCATTAGTAGTGAGCGCCCTGCTATTAATAAAGCCTTAAATACTTGGACTGAACAACCAGTCGATGATTTATCTTTTAGTTTGCCCGTGCAAGGTCGATTAAGCAGTCCTTTTGGTCTAAAGCGCTTTTTTAATAATCAACCCAAAAACCCACACAGCGGCTTAGATATTGCTGCGCCAACAGGCACAGCAATTACTGCGCCAGCCCCCGGCCTAGTTATCAATACTGGGAGTTACTATTACAATGGCAATACCGTGTTCTTAGATCATGGCCAAGGCCTAGTAACGGGATATTTCCATATGTCGAAAATAACGGTGCAAGTAGGACAATTAGTAGAAACTGGCACTAAACTCGGCGAAATTGGGGAAACGGGCCGTGTCACTGGTCCGCATTTACACTGGAATGTTTATTTAAATAAAACTAAAGTAGATCCTGCTTTATTTGTTCCCGAATTAATGCAGCCCGAAACAGCACAATAAACTTATCTCACTCAAGGAAAACACTATGCAATTCTCAACAACACCTGACATACCTGGTAAAGTTATCGCCGAAAATTTAGGCATTGTCGCTGGCAACGTCGTGCAATCTAAACACGTAGGCCGCGATTTAATGGCTGGTTTAAAAAGTATCGTTGGTGGTGAAATAGCGGGCTATACAGAAATGCTTGCTGACGCTCGCGATACTGCTATCGAAAGAATGGTTGACGAAGCTAAAAAGCGCGATGCGGATGCTATTGTTAATGTACGCTTTACCACCAGCGCGATTATGGCGAATGCGTCAGAAATATTAGCTTATGGAACAGCGGTAAAATTAAAAAGCCAAGACTAAAAAATCTAACATCAATACTGTATTGCGCTTTTACCCACATAACACAGCTTTGTTATAAAAAGGTACCTACAGTAAAAACCACCAATTTATTAAGTGCGCTAATCCCCCTATAAGTCATTGAAAAAAAATATCCACCTTCTAAGAAGGTGGTTTTGATTTACCCCCTTGAAGGGGGAAGATAGCAGCCCTCTTAGAAGGCTGCTTGTGTTATCCCATTATTTTCAGTGTACTAAATTAAAATACTT
>JAUVAA010000065.1 GCA_030591965.1 bacterium | reverse complement strand
ATTTAACGGAAAAGCCAACATTAGACTTCATATTTAAATCACGCAGATACCATAAAATGGGCTTTCCTGCGTCTTGCGCAGCTGGTGTCACTACCGCACCATAGCCATGGGTATAGCGTAAATGAATATTTTCCCAATTCTTAGCTGCAAGTGGCAATTTATCGGGGTTCAACTCGCGAGCGGACAAGTTCACTTGTTGTATATGATCATTCAAGTAGTAACGATCTTCATCTACGCTTTCAAAATGATAATACGGCCGGATACCTTGCAACTGCTGATAGCCATCCATTAAGTACTCTCTATCCCACACAGGAATATTTTCAAAATGCTTTTGAGTACCCCATAATTCAATATCTTTTGTTGCATCGAGCTTAACTTGGTAGTCAACAATATTAATATTTTTTAGGTCATAAGCATCGAGAGTTGCCTTAATATTGCTTTCCATAAACTGCCCTTCCGTTAATACTGGGTTAGGCTTAACAATAAGTGAATTAATCAAACTGGGAATAAGCGGTATATTTTGTAAGCCTAGAGCCAATAAAAAGCCGCCGATACCGATAAAAATAGGGATTGTTGAGCGATGTTGTGGGGAGAAAATGTAAATCACAACAGCAACAAATACTGCCACAATAGAAACTATGCTGAGCCAGATTAATGGCAATTGATAACGTAACTCGACAAAACCAGGCCCAAAAAACACCGGCTCATGTGAGTTGACATATAGTAAAGAAAATCGATCGAGAGCAAAGCCCCAAGTCACAAATAAGACAATAAAGCCGATTAAAATCGTTAAATGGATTTTAGCGCCCAGAGGATATTCTTTATTCTGATTAGGTACAAAAACATGCTCTATCCAATACAGAACGGTCACTAGGAAAAACAGAATAATAGAAGTGTACAGTAGTTCCTGCTGAATCAGCATATACACAGGATATGAGAATAAATAAAAGCTCACATCAAGCCCATAAACAGGCTCAGTTATTCCAGCCGAACTACCAAAAAAATATAATAAAGCCGCTTCCCATTGGTCATAGAATGGAATCGCAATAACAATCGCTAAGATCAAGGATAGAGGTGTATAAACTCTTACTGATCCATGCATGAAAGTATCAGCAAAAGACTGAAAACGCTGACGTTTATCTGCGCTCACAAGTATTTCATCTGGAGGACTTAAGCCTAAGTAGCGAGACGCAATCCAGAAATGAAAAAAGAAAATACAGAAAAATATAAGAGTCACACCACCAGAGAAAATAAATCGGTAGAGTAGTCTTAGCCAAAAGTATCCTTCAAAATTAAGCGAACGAAACCACCATAGGTCGACAAAGAAATCGAGAAAGACAAAAGAGAATAAAACATAGATGATGACAGCTAATGCTGACAACCCTATTAAAAAAGCGGGTAGCAATTTCCAGTTCCGCATGGAAGCCTCTTAAAAATAAAAAATGTTATAAACTATTATAGCAAGATCATGATCATTACATTTTTCATTTAAATGATCACTAAGCTATAAACTTATTATTCTCTCCCAATCCTGTATAGTTCCCGTGCTCTAGAGACGGTAAAAGTATTCAATAATATACGTAATAAATACAGGATCCGTAGGTTGGGGTGAAGTATGAACCCCAACAACTGAAGCTAGGGAATCCATTGACTGTTGGGGTTCGCAAGCTCACCCAAACCTACACATAATACTTTCACAGCCTCTCTAGCGAAGGATCTTACACAGCCAAATCGTTATCTTTAGGTCCCATTTGACGCCGCTCTTGTTTCCACGCTCTATGCTCTAGCATAATATCCAGCACTTCCTGAGGGTCATCGGTCACCTTGATGTAGTCCAAATCTTCAGGTGAAATCGTTTCATATTGCACTAATGTGGTTTTAATCCAGTCAACTAAACCGCCCCAGAAGTCACTACCAAATAAAATTAACGGTAAAGGGTAGATTTTATGTGTTTGCATTAAAGTTAAAGATTCAAAAAACTCATCTAAAGTACCAAATCCACCCGGCATACAAACATAGCCAATGGAATAGCGAACAAACATAACCTTACGCACAAAGAAATAACGAAAATCTAAGGAGACTGTTTGATAGGGATTAGGCGATTGCTCTTGAGGCAATTCAATATTCAACCCTACCGTCTTATGATGCTTAAGAAAGGCACCTTTATTTGCGGCTTCCATTATTCCAGGACCACCACCGGTAATAATGGTAAATCCATTCTCGGATAATAATTTAGCGATTTCAGTCGTTTTTTGGTAATACGGGTTACTAGGCCTTAATCGTGCAGAGCCAAAAATAGAAATGCCTTCGCAAATACCAGATAATCGATCAAAGCCCTCGGTAAATTCACTAATAATACGAAAAATTCGCCACGATTGATCACCTTTTAAGTCATCAATAATACTAGCAGAGTCATGATGGATATTAGCGCAATAATTCATTTTATACCTATTTCTCAAGGTTATGCTGCAATACAAACTCGCCTAATTTACGCATGCTCTCTCCTTGTATATTAGGAAAAGCAGGCATAGTTAAACTACCGGCATTCACTTTATGAGCAATATATCTAGCATTAATATTTTTAGGGTTAATTGACCAATAGTATATTTTAGGATTTTCGGGTTCGCCAGAATGACAGCGCGCGCACGCCTCTAAATAGATAGTTCTACCTGGTGAACTACCTCTAGGCGTGTAGTCGTCTGAGCAAGCAGCTAAACTTAAAGTAAATATCAATAAACTTAATTTTTTATACTGCATATCCCTATTCCCTTTAAATTCCTGTTGAGTAAATTATTTTACCAGCCTGTATCGTATGTGTGACTTTACCGTGCATTGTTTCTTGCCAAAACGGGGTGTTTTGTCCACGACTTTGCCAAGTTTCCGCGTTTATTTTCCAGCTTTCGCTAGCGTTAAACACACACACATCAGCCATATTTCCGAGCGCTAAACCACCTGCATCAATACCTAAAATCTGGGCAGGTTCGGAGCTTAATTTTTCGATACCCTGTGCTAAAGTTAAGGTTTTCTGCTCAACCAAACGCAACATTAACGGCAATACCGTTTCTAAGGCCGATATACCCGGCTCCGTTTCTGGGAATGCACCTAACTTTGCATCAACATCGTGCGGCTGATGGTCACTGCAGATACTATCAATTGTACCGTTTTGTATACCAACTAGCAGGGCATCTTTATCTTGCTGGCTACGTAACGGCGGAATGACATGGTAATGACTATCATAAGGCCTCATATCCTGGTCAGTTAAATGCAATTGGTGCATAGCAACATCTGCACTAACCGGCAAGCCTGCGACTTTGGCTTTAGCGATTAGATCAACGGAACGTGCACTACTTAAACCTTGAAAATGCACGCGGCAGCCCGTTTGTTCAATTAATTCCATACACTGCATTAAAGCAATCGTTTCTGCCGCAACGGGTATGCCCGGCAATCCATAGCGGCTCGCCATCGCTCCTTCATGCGCACACCCCTCATTACTCAAAGCCACCTCTTGCGGGCAATATATTAATAATAAATCATAGCTTGCCGCATATTCCATCGCACGCCGTAAAACTAATAAATTTTGCAAAGCGTGATGGCCGTGACTGACGGCAATACAGCCCGCTTGCTTTAAGGCATGCATCGCGCTGAGCTCAGTACCTGCTAATTTTTGGGTTAATGCGGCAATAGGGTAAATATTGGGATAGCCACATCTCTCGGCTTTATCCTCAATTAATTCCACAATCGCAGACGAATCAATCACAGGGCAGGTATCAGGCGGGATGCAAAGACTCGTAAAACCAGCACTTGCTGCGGCCTTAGTCTCCGACTGCATAGTCGCTTTGTGACTTTGCCCTGGCTCACGTAAGCGCGCACTCAAATCAACAAAACCAGGGCAAACAATATGCCCTTGCGCATCAATACTAATATCAGCACTAAATCCATCAGGTGCTTGCATAATGCCGACAATCTTGCCATCTGCAATATACAGCGAACCTTGTTGATCAAGGCCATTTTTTGGGTCAATAATATGCCCATTAACAATTTCAATACGCATTATTCTGCACCTCTATTGCCATTCATGGTCATGGATAAAACGGCCATGCGCACAGCAATACCATTGCTAACTTGTTGTAAAATTACAGACTGCGGCCCATCAGCCACGCTAGAAGAAATTTCAACACCGCGATTTATCGGCCCAGGATGCATAACAATGGCATCTTTATTGGCAATTTTTAGCTTTTCACCGGACAAGCCAAAGCATTTAAAATATTCACTTTCACTTGGTAAAAACGCACTATTCATACGTTCTTTTTGTAGCCGCAGCATAATAATCACATCGACATTTTTTAAACCAGCGTTCATATCATGATAGACAGAAACACCTAAATCTTCGACTTGTGCAGGCAGCAAGCTCTTAGGTGCAATCACTCGAACTTCTTCAGCACCGAGTATATTTAAAGCAAGTATCTGCGAGCGTGCGACGCGTGAATGTAAAATATCGCCGACGATAGCAACCCGCAAGCCAGAAAACTGTTTTTTAACACGGCGAATAGTAAACATATCCAGCATCGCTTGTGTTGGATGTTCGTGCTGACCATCACCGGCATTAATAACATTAATATGCGGTGCGGTATGCTGAGCAATAAAGTGTGCGGCGCCGCTAAGCGAATGGCGCACAACAAACATATCGACCTGCATGGCCTCCATATTACGAATAGTATCCAATAAACTTTCGCCTTTTGACGTCGCAGAAGTCGCAATATTCATGCTTAATACATCAGCGGAAAGGCGCGTTGCTGCTAATTCAAACGTGGCACGAGTGCGCGTACTATTTTCAAAAAATAAATTAACAATAGTTTTGCCGCGCAGTAAGGGAAGTTTCTTAATATTTTGCTCGGAAACATCCGCAAAAGATTCCGCAGTATCTAAAATGTCGGTCAGTAAGTCCTTATTTAAACCTTCAATACTTAGAAAATGACGTAATTTACCTTGTGCATTTAATTGTAAATTTTCAATCGCGAGCATACCTTCTCCTTTCGATCATGATGTCTAATGGCTCTGGCCCCGTTACTTTAATACGTTGCCCATCAGCCAAAGAAATTTGTGCACCAACACAATCAGGACGAATAGGCACTTGCCTGCCATCGCGTTCAATTAAGACACCTAAAATAACTTGATTCGGCCGGCCAAAATCAAAAATTTCATTTAATGCTGCTCGTATTGTTCTGCCCGTATAAAACACATCATCAATCAAGATAATGTCGCGTCCTTCAATAGTAAAAGGGAGCATGCTTTGTTTAACTTTGGGATGCATGCCAATCTGAGAAAAATCATCTCGATAAAAAGAAATATCCAACACAGCCAAAGGCTCTTTAATATTTAGCCAATGATGTATTTTTTCTGCCACCCAAACACCCCCCGTATGAATACCGATAACAATAGGATCGGTAATTTGGCGCTGCTCGATAAGCTCAATCAGGGATGACTCTAATTGATTGAATAAAACGGGGATTTCAATGTGTTCAATAGCCATTTTTTATTGTTGTTGATTTAACCAAGATTGAAGAATTAATTGCGCTGCTAATTGATCTTGAACTTCCCAGAGTTTACTAGCATTTACATGCAGATCATCATACAGCATTTGTTTTGCCTCAAAAGTAGATAGAGCCTCGTCTACTTGGAAGACAGGAAGGTTATAGCGACCGTTTAATTGGCGGCAGAATTTTAACATTCTGGGGGTAATAATATTATCACTACCATCTGCTTGACGAGACACGCCGACCACTAAGCCAGTTGGCTGCCACTCACTAATTAATCCGCTAATTTTATCCCAATCGGGTGTTTGATTGAGCGAACGAATAGTCATCAGCGGACTGGCTGTTTTAGTCATTAATTGACCAACGGCAGTGCCTATTTTTTTATTACCAAAATCAAAGCCCAAATAAGTTTCTGATTGTAAACCCGCCAGTACAGGATCTTTTTTATGCATGGCCCGTTTGCGTGCTTAATAAGTTAATATCTAGCCCCATTTTATGTGCAGCGGTATTCCATCGCTGACTGATTGGGGTATCAAAAACAACGCTTTCATCATAATGCGTATTGAGCCACGCATTTTCTTTTATTTCTCTTTCCAACTGCTCTTCTCCCCAGCCAGCATAACCGAGAGCAATTAAAAACTTTTGCGGACCTTGATTGACCGCAATGGCTTTTAAAATATCGCGTGATGTTGTTAACGAAAGCGTGTCTGATACGGGGATACTCGACTCCCAAAGCTCTTCTGACGTTTGATGCAAAACAAAGCCACGCTCTTGTTGTACGGGGCCGCCAGCAAAAACCGGCAGTTTGGCTATTTTTTCATCCTCAACAGAGATATCCATTTGCTCCAAAATATCACCCAATTTCATTTGTAAAGGGTGATTAATAACCAAGCCCAAGGCACCTTCACTATTGTGCTGGCAAATGAAGGTCACACCATGAAAAAAGTTAGGGTCTTTTAAATTAGGCATTGCAATCAGCAATTGATTTTTAAAGGAGCTAGTTTCGTGCATAAACCTTTATTTCCTAAATGGTTATTTATTCAGAGTAATTATAATGCTTATGAGGCTATTAATAATGACGACAATACAATGTTTTATAGGTACTTAATAGACTTTATTGTATTTTGCGTAATAAAACTGCTGTTTTTGAGTGAGTGATTTCTATAACACTAAATTCCGCACGCCATATCAGGTAAATCATCACGTAACCCCATCGCATAACGGTTAAAATAATTCTTTACCCAAGCACTATGATTCACCCAGCTCATACCTGTGCCACGCAACTGACGAAAAGCTTCATTATCAGTCGTATACATTTTATTAATCACATCCATACTGCTCATCATCGCCAAGTTATCACCCTTACGCCAGCGCTCATATTGGCGTAAGGTTTTATGACTACCGATTGGTCGGCCTGCTTGACCCGCCTTAATGATCAATTCTGCAATCGCTGCAGCATCCAATAAACCAGCATTGGCTCCCTGCCCCGCTAAAGGATGCATAGCATGCGCAGCATCGCCAATTAAGACAAAATGATCTGCGCTATATTGCTGAGCATACTGAAAACGCAGAGGAAAAGCTCCGCGTGGTCCAACCGTTAGCATTTTACCTAGAATTCCTTCGGAAGCGTGTTCTAAAGTTTGCAGAAAATCTGCATCAGATAATTTCAAATAGTCTTGCGCTATATCGTGACTTAACGTCCAAACGATAGAACAGTGGCCATCTTTTAAAGGTAAAAGTGCCAGCGGGCCTTCAGGTAAAAAACGCTGCCACGCGGTAAATTGATGGCTATTTTCACTACTGATAGTCGCAACTAGGCCATCTTGTTTATATTCCCAGCCTGTTGTTTGAATGCCTGCCATCTGACGTAAAGCGGAATCGCGCCCATCTGCCGCAATAACGAGATCTGCGGCTAAAATTGTGCCATCACTGAGGACTATTTGCGCGTTATCGTTATTAATCTGTAAATCAGCGACGGTTGCCGGACATAAAATTGTCGCGCTAGGCAGTGATTCTAATTGATCCCATAAGGAAGCTACGGTCACTCGATTTTCTACAATATGCCCTAATTCTGAGAACTCAGTATCCGCTGCATCAAAGTGCAAGACGCCCGCGCTATCAGCATCCCAAACATGCATATGATCATACGGGCCGATACCGCGTTGTTCCATTGCATCCCACGCGCCAACAGCACGTAAAATATTTTGCGAAGCATGCGTTAAAGCCGAGACACGAATATCGATTGGATCTGCGGGCCATGTTCGTGCAGGATTTCTAGCATCCAATAAAGCGACATCAATACCCGCTTGCGCTAAAGCACAAGCCGCCGTTGCGCCAACAATACCACCACCAACAACAATTACCGCGAATTTTTTAGTCATACTCGTCTCCGATTACCGATATTCGGCATCCGTGTATTTAAGCCCATGGCATAGCGCGCCAAGTGCTTTTTAGCACCAGGAATGCTGTCCAATAAGGCTAGCCCTGCATTTCTTGCAGCGGCAAGCGATAGCCATTCATTAGAAAATAATTTAACAACGTTATCGGTAAAGTTAATAACCGTATCATGATCTTTTTTGCGCTGATCTGCATAACGCTCGAGAACTGGATGCGCACCAATATCAGCACCGCTTTGTGCCGTTTCAAGAATAATTTCCGCTAATTGCACGACATCTCTGAGGCCTAAATTAAAGCCTTGCCCCGCAACAGGGTGTAGTTGATGAACCGCATTACCTATAATTACGGTACGACCTGAATGCATACTTTGCGCGCGGATCAAGCTTAATGGAAATGAGCGTCTCGGCGCGGCTAGGCTGAATTGCCCTAATTTATAACCGAAACACGCGTGTAAACTGGCGATAAATTCCTCTTCGCTATCCATCATTAATTGCTCAGCTTCTTCTGTGCTGCGCGTCCAAACAACAGCATAGTTTTGCTTTATCGGCAACAAAGCCAGTGGACCCTCGGCAGTAAAACGCTCATAAGCAGTATTATCATGCGCTACGTCAGTTTTAATAGTAGTGACAATTGCGCTCTGCTGATATTCGGTAATGCTTTGCTCTATATCTAATAGCTTTCTGATGGTTGATTGTCCACCATCAGCGCCCACGACCAGCTTGGCAGATAAGTTAAGTGAAGCATCTTGTTGCTTTAAGCTAATATGCGCAAATTGATCATCTGCAGCAATACCCATAACCCGTGCGGGGCGGATTTGCTCTATTCCTGCTTGTTCGACTAGGTCGGCGACTACAGTTTCTAAGTCACGCGCGGTAATCACATAACCTAATGCATCAACACCTTCTTTTTTTGCCGAAAGACGTGTTTTGCCGAAATGCCCTTGGTCTGAAACGTGTATTTGCTTAATCGGTGTTGCCTGAGCTTTTGCGTGCGGCCAAATACCTAAGGCTTCAAGCATGCGCACCGAACCATTAGCCAGTGCTAAAGCACGATCTCCCGCAGGTGAATCGTGCAATTGCTCGCGCGTATTGGCCTCAACAATAGCAATTTTTAAATCACTGCTTTGTAAAGCCAATGCCAAGCAATTCCCTGCGAGACCACCGCCGACAATTAATACATCATAATCTTGCTTCATGTTTAAATTCTCTTTTAGCTATGAGGAAAAGCTTATTGCATAATTGCTTCAATATCAGCAATAGTTTTGGGTATTGCTTGCGTTAAAACTTTATAACCTTGCTTGGTAACCAAAACATCATCCTCTATGCGGATACCAATCCCACGCCATTTAGCCTCAACACCAAGACAATTTGTCGGAATATACAGCCCCGGCTCTATAGTTAAAACCATCCCTGGCTCTAAAACGCGCCATTCATCATCAATTTTATAATCCCCAACGTCATGAACATCCATTCCTAACCAATGACCAATACGGTGCATATAAAAGACTTTATAGCTCTCATCTTCGATTAATTTATCTACTTCGCCCACAAGTAGGCCAAGACCAACCAAACCTTGGGTTAATATTTTAACTGAAGCATCATGCGCGTTATTCCATGGCGTATTGGGTTTTATTTCAGCCAGAGCCGCCAACTGAGCATCTAAAACCAATTGATAAAGTAATTTCTGTTCTACGGAAAAGATACCATTAACCGGAAAGGTGCGGGTAATGTCGGCCGCATAATGCTCACATTCTGCTCCAGCATCAATAAGAAGTAAATCACCATCATTTAACACTGCTTTATTTTCTACATAATGCAATACGCAGGCGTTTTTACCGCCAGCAACAATAGACGGATAAGCAACAGCGCGCAGGCCATTATCTATAAATTCATGAATAATATCGCCTTCCACTTGATATTCATAGCGTCCGGCTCGGCAATTACGCATAGCGCGAATATGTGCTTTAGCAGAAACATCGGCGGCTTTTTGCATCAGTTTAATCTCAGCAGGGCTTTTGATTAAACGCATTTCATGTAGCGTATGTTCCAACGAAACCAGCTCACCTGGCGCATTAATTCCACTGCGTGTTTGACTACGAATATGCGTAATCCAGTCCATCAGCTGATGATCTAATTCAGGGTCGCGACCCATGGGATAAAAAAACTTGTGCTTATTCTCTAATAAGCCGGGCAAAATATCGCCCAAATCAGTAATCGGGAAGGAATCATCCGCACCGTATGTTTCAGTCGCCCCTTCTAGTCCGGCATGAGCGCCTTCCCATAAGGCTTTTTTCTCATCAAATTCTTGGCAAAATAAAATATACTGACCTTGTTCGCGTCCAGGAATAAAGGCAGCTAAGGCGTTAGGCTCATTAAAGCCAGTTAGATAATAAAAATCACTGTCTTGGCGAAAAGGGTAATCAACATCACGGTTTCGAGTTCGTGTATTGGCACTGGCAATAATAGCAATATTACCTTTCCCTATTTGCTCCATTAATTGTGCGCGGCGTTTTTGAAATTCTTGTGCTTCCATTGTTGCCCCTAATGCAAAGTCGTCTTGTTAGCGACATCTTTAACAATATCGCTTAATTCGCTACGAATTAGCATCGTAGAAGCACGCAAATATTCTTGGATTTCAACCAACGAACCTTCTGCTTCGTCATCATCCTCTTCTATATCCGCATCCAACTTAGTAAATTCAACTATGTCTTTGATAATTTCTTGGGCATCACTAGACCATTGCTGACTAGTGCTGGCTCGACCCAGGCCAAATAAAAAACCACGACACCATTGAATTAAAGCCGTGCAACGAAGCGCTAAAGCAGTCTCTTCATCAGGTAAAAACAAATCGAACAAAAATTCATCACCCGCTAATAACTCTTTGGTTTCATCAAATAAGTTAATCAAAGCATATTTATCATCTTCTAATAAGTGCGCATCTTCAAAAAAAGCCTCGGTCATCCATGAACTTGCTTCAGTAGCAGGATCAAGGCATAGCATAGCCGTTGCAATGCCATGCACTTCGGCAGCACTCTCGGCCGCATCTCTTTGTAAAATGGTTGAATTAACTTCAGAATAGCTCATTGCGTTTTAGAGTAGATATTAATGACAGTAGTGGGATAGGGTTGGCGTAACTAGCGCTAAAATTTTTGGGTAGCTATGCTAACATAGATATTAATGTTATAAACTTTTCAGAAAAAACAATCGATCAGTATAGCGCTTTTTTATTAGTTATAGGTCGTTTTTGGTTTTAATTAAATGAGTCGTCTATGAGTACAAAAAATCAATCATTTGATATTACAGAGCTTGAAGATAAGTTAGAAGAGCTAATTCAGCGCTATGCTTCCATTAAGCAGGAAAATACTAGCTTAAAAGTAAAGCAAGATGAATTAGTTAAAGAGAAAGCTAAATTGGTTGAAAAAACCAACTTAGCGCGCAACCGTGTAGAAGCAATGATTAGTCGTCTAAAAACAATGGAACATGGCTCATGAGTAAGCAAGAAGCTCCCGTCTCACTCACTATCCTTGGCAAAGAATATAAAATCATGTGTGCGGCTGAAGAACAGGAAGATTTAATTGATTCAGCACATCAATTAGATGAGCAAATGCGCAAGATTCGCTTAACAGGCAAAGTATCTGGCGCTGAACGCACGGCAGTACTTGCCGCGCTGAACTTAACGCATGAACTAATTCAAGCGAAGAAAAGCTCCATACCTGATGGCTCTGGGATAAGCAAGCAGTTAAATAAAATGTATCTTAAGATCGAATCTACGCTAAAAAACGTTTAGAATACTCCACGTATCTCCTGTCGCGTTCGACAGTGGAGTGGGTGTTCCTTGGACCTGTAATTACCCCGGGAATTGACTCGTGTACTGGTGTGCATGTCCGCTTGCGGAAAGCCTGAAGTGCAAGATAGATTCCCACTTGAACCCTTCGGTTCAAGGACGATGCTTCGCATCGGCGCATACGGGAGATACGCTTTTATTCCTCAACTATGTTAGCTTTCGTTCAGAACTGCTACGCCGTCTTAATCTCCCATTTATATTCTGCTTCAATTAAAGCTTAGCTCCATTCCGAACTGATTTTAGCCAGTAGCGCGCACGACAACCGCAATAAAACCCCTTGCACAAGCCCACTAAATACACGGGAGGCCTAAGTATGTTAATTAAAAAAGTAGTTATTGCTTTATTTTTTTGTCTTATCAGTCTTAATCTTTATGCATCAGATGCAGCACGCGAAGCGCAGTATGCCAGAGAAATTTCCGCGAGCAATTCCAAGGATGAGATAATTTGGCTCGGCGAGCCCAATAAACCTTTCTTGGTACTCTATAGAGAATCGGAAAAATCAGGTTTTAAAGGAACGGCCATTTTACTGCACCACATGGCTGGCCATCCTGATAATGACCCTCTTATTTATACCCTAAGGCGCGAATTGGCAGAGCATAACTGGGCGACCTTCGCGTTACAAATGCCCTTACGTGAAGAGGGTGCTCCAGAGGTAGATTATTATTCATTATTTCCTGAAGCAAAACAAAGAATTGATGAAGCAACGCGCCATTTAGCCTCGCACGGTGCAGAATCTATAGTCTTGGTAGGTCACCAGCTAGGCGCTTTAATGGCTTTATACGCCCAAGCGAATGATCCCATGCAAGAAATAAAGGCAATGGTTACTATTGGCTTAAACGCACCTGAAACAGACAGTAAAAATGCGCAAACATTTGAATTTATTAAGCAGGTTCGCATTCCCTTTTTCGACATCTATGGCGAACAAGACGGCAAGGATATTGTTGACAACGCTAGAGAGAGGCGTATTTCGGCACGAAACAATAAACAGTACCGCCAATTCAAATTAAACCGAGCTAGCTCGCCTTATTGGAATGATCAGCCCCTCCTTGTTAAGCGTGTCTATGGTTGGTTAAGTCATTATTAACCGTACCCAACAAAAGCGACTAGCCTCGCTTAAATAACTCTAAAAAATACTGAAATATAAGCTGGCTACGTATATACTGGAAAATTTCAATCTATTCCTTGCACAGGCGCATAAGGTCAACGATGAATATTCATGAGTTTCAGGCAAAACAACTATTTAGAGACTACAAAATACCTGTTCCCGAAAGTATAGTTGTCACTTCTGCTGCGCAAGCATTGGCTGCAGCACAAACGCTATCCGGCGATAGTTGGGCCATCAAAGCACAAATACATGCCGGTGGCCGCGGCAAGGTAGGCGGCGTTAAAATAGCCAAAACAGCTGCCGAGGCAGTTGACACGGCAAATCAAATGTTAGGCCAGCAATTAATTACACAGCAAACGACAGCCGCTGGATTACCAATTAATTCTGTTTTAATTGAACAAACAACAGCGATTAAACGCGAATTCTATTTAAGTTTGATTATCGATCGGCACTCAGAAAAATTATGCTTTATCGCATCCGTAGCAGGCGGCATGGATATTGAAACTGTTGCCACTGAAACACCAGAAAAAATCATCAGCCTCTTTATCCACCCAGCTGCCGGCTTACAAGCTTACCAATGCCGACAAGTTGCCTTTGCATTGGGCTTACAGGGCGAGCAGTTAAAAACTCTGCATCAACTAATGACAGGCATGATGCAGCTATTTTTAGATAAAGATGCGAGTCAAATTGAAATCAACCCTTTAGTTGAAACAGAGGCTGGCGACTTACTCGCTTTAGATGCAAAAATAAATTTTGATGATAATGCCTGTGCCTTGCATAAGGATATTCTAGCTTTGCGCGATACCAACCAAGAAGACGAAAAAGAGAATATCGCAAAACAATTTGACCTTAATTACATTACTTTAGAAGGCAATATCGGCTGCATGGTCAATGGTGCGGGGCTTGCGATGGCGACGATGGATTTAGTAAAATTAAAAGGCGGCACACCGGCAAATTTTCTCGATGTAGGCGGCGGCACAACCACAGAAAAAGTGACGGAAGCGTTTAAATTAATCATCTCTGATAAAAATGTCAAAGCCGTTTTAGTTAATATATTCGGCGGCATTGTGCAATGTGATGTGATTGCTAAAGGGATTTTAGGTGCATTAGCGCAAATTAAAACTGACTTGCCAGTGATTGTCCGTTTAGAAGGCACTCATGCCGAAGAAGGCCGCGCACTACTACATAATGTCGCGCCTAATATTATCCCTGCTGAAGATTTAGATCACGCGGCTGAACAAGCCGTTGCACTTGCTGGAGGTGCTGCATGAGCATTTTAATTGATCAAAACACTAAAGTAATTTGCCAAGGCTTTACCGGCAAACAAGGCTCTTTTCATGCGCGCCATGCTTTAGATTACGGTACTAAGTTAATTGCGGGAGTAACCCCAGGACGAGGCGGCTCAGAACATTTGAGTTTGCCGGTATTTAATACCGTGCAAGAGGCCTATGATGTAACACAAGCTGATGCCAGTGTGATTTATGTGCCACCTTTTTTTGCTGCCGATGCGATTTTAGAAGCCGTGGATGCAGGCATTAAATTAATTGTTTGTATTACGGAAGGAATCCCCGTTTTACATATGCTGCGCGTTAAAGCAGCAATGCAAGAAAGCGGCGCCTTATTAATAGGCCCTAACTGCCCTGGCATTATCACCCCTGAGCAATGCAAAATTGGCATTATGCCCGGCAATATTCATCAGGCTGGCTCTATCGGTATTGTCTCGCGCTCAGGTACTTTAACTTATGAGGCGGTACACCAAACTACGCAGCAAGGCTTGGGGCAAAGTACTTGTGTTGGCATTGGTGGCGATCCTATTCATGGCATGAACTTCATTGATGTAATCAGCCGATTTCAAGCCGACGACAAGACCCAAGGTATTATTATGGTTGGTGAAATTGGCGGCAGTGAAGAGGAGGAAGCTGCTGAATACATCAAAAATCATGTTACCAAACCTGTGGTTTCTTATATTACTGGTTTGACAGCTCCAGCGGGAAAACGTATGGGGCATGCGGGAGCGATTGTCACTGGCGGTAAAGGTACAGCTGCGGGTAAAGTTAATGCACTCAAAGCCGCCGGCGTCGAAGTGGTTAACTCTCCCTCAGCAATGGGCATAGCAATGAAGGAACGGATATTAGCTAGGTAAGTTGGCATCCTTCATTTATCAGTTTACACTTTGTCAGGAGTGCAATAGCTTTAGCTATTGCTGTGTACAGAAAAAGCTAAAGCTTTTTTACTCCGCGTTTGCTTGAATCGTGAAAAGTGTAAACTACT
>JAUVAA010000188.1 GCA_030591965.1 bacterium | reverse complement strand
GGGCTAGGGGAGGTTTTATATTTAATTAAAATATAAATAATATCAAAGACCTATGTTTTTATAGATCCCCCCTCAATCCCCCCTTCTCAAGGGGGGAGGCTAAAATCACAATACTTTCACAGTCTCTCCTGCTTAGGAATACATGAAGTAACAGCTCCGGTGTGATTTTCTAAGTAAGCAGAGCTTACGTCCCATACGATCCCAAACGGAGTTTGGGATCGAGAAGTAATCAGCCCTTATAAAGGTGTGATTATTTACTTTTGAGAAAAATATTTACTTAGAAAATCATCAAATGAAAGTGTGTCATTCGCTTCAATTTCTTGTTGTTTAGCATGTGAATCGAGTGCCATTTGTGTGAATTTAGCGGTCTCCGTTGCATTCAGTTTTTGAGAACTAAAACTTTGCGCATGTTGTCGCGATACACCTTCTGCGAAGTGAGCAAAAGGTTTCTTTTCTTCACGCATTTTAGACAGAATCCGTGCTGACGGTGTTAGGTCTGGATTGGCAATTAGTTTACGTTGTTCTATGAGAGCTTGATTGTAATAATCCTCAGGCTCGTTTTCATCTAAGATATCGCAGACTGCTTGCATGTTATCCAATATGCCATTGGCCCAATCTTGTAAACGAATTGGCTGGCCGTCTTTAATGAGTTCTACATTTGGCTTACGGCCTTTATGGGCAACGGTCAGTTGATTGGCATTGTGCGTTTTAAAATCAGCAATATTCATTTCTGGGCTGTCATGTAATAAGCAGCTCAGTAATAAGGCTTCAATAAAGCGTGCACGATTCGCATCAATCCCGATAGGATCAAATAAATCTAAATCCAGGGAGCGAATTTCTACATAACGAACCCCTCGACGCTTAAGCGCTAAGGTTGGTTTTTCACAAGGCTCAATGATTTGTTTCGGGCGTACCGTACTGTAGAATTCATTTTCAATTTGCAGAATATTGCTATTCAATTGCTGATATTCTTCGTCTACTTTTACCCCTATCGATTCATACTCGGGGTAAGGTGTATTGATCGCATGGGACAAACTATCGACATAGCCGCTGAGTGAGTTGTAATCGATATTTAAGTTAGCTTGATTATTGCTTTTATAGCCTATATCACTCATGCGCAATGAGGTCGCATAAGGGTGGTAGAGCGTGCCGTTATCAAATTCTGCAAATTGCGCCATCAATTCAGGGCGGCTTTTGAAGAAATTTTTACAGATAGCAGGTGAAGCACCGAATAAATATAAAATGATCCAGCCTTGGCGCTGAAAATTGCGAATTAAATGAAAATAACCCGATGATTTGAATTCATCCAGTGTCTGTTTTGAATCTTCAAGCTTATGTAATGCCGGCCAAAGTGCTTCAGGAACAGAATAATTAAAATGAATACCGGCGATGGCTTGCATGGTTCTACCGTAACGATGCCATAAACCTTTACGGTAAACATATTTCATTTGACCTATATTTGAACTGCCATACTCAGCGAGAGGAATACTTTCATCGCCACTAATACCACAAGGCATGCTGGTAGCTAATAAGTGTTCATTATCTAGGTTGTCATAAACAAATTGATGGATATTTTGCATAAAGCCTAAGGTTTCATTAATACCGGCAAACGGTGGAGTAATGAATTCCAATAAAGCTTCAGAATAATCGGTGGTAATATGTGGGTGCGTTAGCGCGGCTCCAAGTTTTTCAGGATGAGGAGTTTGCGCGATAAAACCTTGCTTGCTTAGGCGTAGATTTTCTTTTTCTATGCCTTTAAGCCCATTTTTTAAGAGCGATTGTTGATTGTTCGCCAATAAGAGTTTTAGGCGGTTCGTGGCTGTTATATTCAAAATGTTAAAAAATCCTGATAAACGCGGGCATGCTTAATTTATAATGGCGCTATTATATAACTGTTTCAAGGCTAGAGATAAATATTGTGCAGCAATCGGATTATAAAGGAAGCTCAGAAGTAGAAGTCTTGCAGGCTGTTTTTGGCTATGAAAATTTTCGGGGCCAACAGGCAGCGATTATTGAACAGTTAATGCAAGGCAAAAGTGCTGTGGTGTTAATGCCCACAGGCGGCGGTAAGTCATTATGTTATCAAATCCCCGCGATGATGCGCGAAGGCGTGGGTATTGTTATTTCGCCTTTAATTGCTTTAATGGAAGATCAGGTGAATGCTTTGCATCAATTAGGTGTAAAAGCGGCTTTTTTAAATTCCACACTAAGCTATGACCAAGTACAAAGCATAGAGCAACAGCTGCATCGTGGTGAATTAGACTTATTATACGTTGCGCCAGAACGTTTAACCTCGGAACGTACTTTACAATTATTTAGTCGCTTAAATATTAGTTTGTTTGCCATAGATGAAGCACATTGTGTGTCGCAATGGGGTCATGACTTTCGTTCTGATTATTTGCAGCTGTCTTTATTACATGAACGTTTTCCTACTATCCCGCGTATTGCGCTAACCGCTACCGCAGACCAGCGTACGCGCGAAGAGATTATCGCTCGCTTAAACTTGGCAGAGGCTGAATTATTTGTCAGTGGCTTTGATAGGCCAAATATTCGATACAGTATTGTTCTCAAGCAGAATGCACGTCAGCAGTTATTCAGTTTTATTCAAGCAGAGCATAAAAACGATGCGGGAATTGTTTACTGTTTATCACGTAAAAAAGTTGAAGCTACGGCTGAATGGCTACAATCCAAAGGCTTAGATGCCTTGCCTTATCATGCTGGGTTGTCTCATCAGATACGCAAAAATAATCAGCACCATTTCTTAATGAATGAAAGCGTCATTATTGTTGCGACGGTTGCTTTTGGTATGGGGATTGATAAGCCTAATGTACGTTTTGTCGCACATTTGGATTTACCCAAAAGTATTGAAGGCTACTATCAAGAAACAGGTAGAGCAGGGCGTGATGGTTTGCCGGCTAATGCTTGGATGGCTTATGGCTTGCAAGATGTCATCACTTTGCGCCAAATGTTGCAGGGCTCCGATACCGATGAAACACATAAGCGTGTTGAGCTGCATAAATTAGATGCCATGCTCGGTTTATGTGAGCAAGTCAGTTGTCGGCGCGAAGTATTGTTAAATTATTTTGGTGATAGCCAAGATCAGCCCTGTGGAAATTGCGATACCTGTTTAAAACCTGTAGAGACTTGGGATGGAACGATTGCTGCACAGCAAGCTTTATCTTGTATTTATCGTACTGAACAGCGTTTTGGTGTGAACTATTTAATCGATGTTTTATTGGGTAAGGATAATGAGCGCATTAAAAATTTTGCTCATGATAAACAAAGTACTTTTGGAATCGGTAAGGAAATACCTGAAAATCAATGGCGTTCCGTATTTCGGCAGTTAGTGGTGCGTGGTTTAGTCGATGTTGATGTTGAGGGTTATGGCGCGTTAAAACTAAATAATAGTTGCCGTCCCGTGTTGCGCGGTGAAGCATCGGTTAGGCTGCGCAAGGATTTGGCGCCCGAAAAAGGTAAAAAAACCAAAGTCAGTAGAGGTGACTTTTCAAGGCATAGCGATAATATTTTATGGGAAGCCTTACGTACGAAGCGTCGTGAATTAGCGGATGCTCAAGATGTGCCGCCGTATATTATCTTTAATGATGCGACATTAACGGAAATGGTTGAAAGAGCGCCCTTAAATCGTCAGCAGTTTGCCAATATTTCAGGTGTCGGAGAACGTAAGTTGGATTTATATGCCGATGATTTTCTCAGTGTTATTCAGGAATTTATTAGCGCGCCAGATAATAATGCCGAACTGAGTGAGACCGTTGAGGAAAGTATTATCCTGTTTAAAGTCGGCTATTCTGTGGAGAAAATTGCCGCTCAGCGAGAATTAAAAGCAACAACGATTTATGCGCATTTGGCTCAAGCTATTGAACAAGGCGTTGTTGAGTTAAGTGATGTATTGGATTTAAGCGAACAAGAAATCCAGAGTATCCAAGATGAAATTCTTAGCCTTCCAGAAGAGCAAACAAATAGTTTAAAGCCAGTATATGAAGCTTTAGGTGAGACTTATGATTATGGTGTTCTTCGCTGTGTTAAAGCGTCTATGAGGCTTTAACACAGCTTATAAACTCATCTGATTACGTATAACTAACCTCTTTGTAGCCCGTTATGGCGCTAGCAGAATACGGGATATTCATGGCGCCTATCCCCCCGCATTCCGTAAACTTCATGCGGGCTACATTAGATTTATACGCATTTTTAAAGATATTATAGGTAATCAGGTGAATTTATGTAGATACCTATGCTTCTCTGGAGGAGGGTGGCTGGTGAGGGAAAAATAAAATGTCAGAACTTTTGCAGCATTTCATCTTACAAAACTGCCAGCATAATCAGTTTTTTCATTAACTCAGCTTGATTATGGATGTCCATTTTTTGCATGGCGCGTTTCAAATGGTTGCGTACAGTTTCTTGAGAGCGATAAGTATTCTCAGCTATTTCTGCGATGGAAGGTGTCTGCATAAAGTGCAGCGCGCAAATAGCTTCACACCGTGAAAGCTGGTGAATATTCATTAACCGGTCAAGAGATGGATTCTTCACTTTATTATGAATAAAGGTCAGAATAAATCCTCCCTTAAAACATTCCCATTGGTACAGGTTATCCAATGAAGTAATCGGGATAAGTGCTAGCTGACAAGATTGGCACTGATTATGAATCAAGGTGACTTCCGAGTTATTTTCTATTGCAGATAATAACCGTTGTTCAATAGCTGGGTTATTTATATACAGTTTCTGATCGGACAAACTAAAGCAATCTAATTGATTCATACTATGACTATAAATAGAGTCAGAGAATAGAATATTTAACTGCCTATCTATTATGATATAGCCATCATAATGATCGCCAAGATAATGTACCAATTGGCTGTTAATCTTATGCCGTTGTTCACCCTGCATCGCTTCTTCTAATGAGGGCAGAATGATTTCTAAGGTATGAATAATTTTGTGTTGCTGCTCGCTACTAAATGCCTCTTTTTGATTAAGTAAAAGGTTTAGAGAGTGATTGCGATGGCACGGAATTGAAACACCAAAACGATACTTCTGGTTAAGCGAGGGTATAAAGTCGGAATTAGAGACATCAAAATAGATACCAGAAAAGTAGCTATCCTCAAGAGGCTGATTGCAAAATATACGTTTAGGGTTTTTGCTTAGAAAAAAATTAAAGCTATCCTGTTTGTTTAGTTTATTTTCATATTGCTGCTGTTCTTGCTCAGAAATATTAGCGCTGTAAAGAAAACGAGTATTTTCTCGCTCCACCAAATCTGTTACTAGAAGTAGACTAGAATCACAGTTCAATTCTTGTGTGAGCTCAGTAAGAAACTTTTCCCAAATTACTGGCTCTCCTGGCGCATTAGCCAGCGTCGTTATTAGTGGGAAGCCATCTACCATGTCATCCATTGAAGCCCTTTATGTTTTTTATTAGTGGGATACTTCCAAGATCTTCTCATTAACTTTATAGCATAGATTAAGCGCCTTAGCTAAAAAGTTAGATTAAATGATCGTTTTGACCCATTTGGGTCATGTGCTTTTTTTGTGAGTGGGGTAGTCTGTAATTGAGGTTGGGTTTTAGGGGGAGTCATAAGGCTAGTAGCATTGCTTAGTTTTGCTTTCTGAGGGGATTTTACAAAAATCAAGTTGGCTGCCCCTAATGCCGCTACCAGTCGACTATTAACTTATTGAATATAAATAGAAAACAGATAATTAAAGTTAAGCTCCCTCTCTTTTTGGATATAATTGAATTTCCTACAAAACAGTTATTCCAGC
>JAUVAA010000033.1 GCA_030591965.1 bacterium | reverse complement strand
GGGCTAGGGGAGGTTTTATATTTAATTAAAATATAAATAATATCAAAGACCTATGTTTTTATAGATCCCCCCTCAATCCCCCCTTCTCAAGGGGGGAGGCTAAAATCACAATACTTTCACAGTCTCTAAAGCCACTCCCACAGAATACAAAATTTGTATCATATTTACTTTTCACGCCTTACTCGCGCCACGGCATAATAGGTACCGTTGATAGGCTATTTGCTGGTGCGCCATCTATGATTTTACGACTAATAGCAACATAAACGAGGGTATTGCGCTTTTTATCAAAAAGTCGAACTACGCGCGTTTCTTTAAAGAATAGCGAGGTATCGGCACTAAATGCTTCTTCTTGTTTGGCTAGTTTTTCTTTAAAAGCAATAGGGCCAACTTGACGGCAGGCAAGGGAAAATAAGGAGGGATCTTCGGCCAAACCAAATGTGCCTTTTAACCCACCTTTTTTAGCTTGGCTAATATGACAACTAACGCCACTGACCTTAGGATCATCGAAGGCTTGCACACAAATCTTATGATTAGCTCCAATTAATTTCCATGATGTAGTGATGCAGTCAAGGTCTTCTGCCGATGCGTTTTGCATTAACGCGCTAGTAAGTAAGGCACAAAAGGTAAGTGTTTTTTTCATTTACTGTTCTCGAAGGGGGGGATAGTTTTCAATAAGCTGCAGGGCGTGGCTTTAGCCCGCTGTTGTGTGCATAAAGGCGGACTAAAGTCCGCCCTATTTCTTAATCTTCTTTTCTAAACTCGCCTTCAATAACATCAGGCTGAGATTTTGGTTGTTGGTGCGGCGGCACGCCAGCTTGTACTAAGCGCTTTTCGATAATGTATTGGGCAATTTTCTTACGCATGGGTGGAATTAAACAGGCAAAGCCTATAATGTCGGTGAAAAATCCTGGCGTTAATAATAGCGCACCACCGACTAATAATATCGGGCCTTCGACCATCTCGTAGGCTGGTAATGTGCCTTTGGCTAAGTTATCTTGAAAGCGCTGCCAAGTAGCTAAGCCTTGTTGTCTTAATAATCCTGCCCCGATAATTGCGGTCAGCACAACTAAGGCAATGGTTGGGAAAACACCGACAATTCCGCCAATCTGTAGTAATAAGTATATTTCCACAAAAGGGATGATTAAAAAAGCGATGAAAACAAATTGTATAGGGTTCATAAGACGACTCTTCTCGTACTGGTTAATAGTTCCTGCTTATTTAGGAGCGAGAATTCAATAATACCCGAGTCTGACTTGTCTTTTGACTCCACGACCGCGTTAGAAAAACAGTTGCGTAGCTCGCTATGCGCCCGTTTTCCTAACACACCCGTGAAGCCAAAATCCTGCGTCATACTTTCGGGTATTATTAACCCCTCACTCCTTAAACAGGTATAAATCTTAAGCGGCATCCTTCTATAATGAGGACTTTTTTTTAAAAAAATAGTATTCTTTACGCTTTATAGCATACTACAGGCTAAATAAGGTCGCTTTTACCCTGTGTCATTTTTTCACACAAACATCATGGTATGACACATTATCTGCGAAGCATTATCGTAGGGTACGCATTGTGTACCTTTTGGTATAGCAAGATATACGATGCATACCCTATATAATAGTGTACCGGCTTAAAGCGGTAGCCGATACTTACGAGCAATGCACCAGATTCAGTCGTGTATTTAGGCGACAAACTTAAGGCGGGGCACCTAGAAATCGCTACTGCTAAAAAAGCGGACTGAAGTCCGCCCTACTGTATCATTAGAGCTGCACCCTTAATGTTTACCCGAAATCATTACTTTCTCCATCGACAATGGATTACCTGATTATTTACAATGGATCACTTCATGCACCACGTTAAAATAGTTCTTTCCTGCTTTTTTATTCTGTTTAGTCAGCTCACTTTCGCAATTGATCCTGATGACTTATTGACGCCAGAACAAGCCTTTAAGGTTTCCGCACAAACAACCAAAGATGGCAATCTGCAAATCTCGTGGGATATTGCTGAAGGTTATTATTTATATCGCAATAAAATGTTATTTACCTCAAAAACCGAGGCAATAACGATTGAACACGCCGATTTACCTGCCGGCGAAGTTAAGACCGATAAGTATTTTGGTGATGTGATTATTTATCGCAATAATATAGCGAGTAAATTAACCCTACAACGCCCTGAAGAAGCGACTTCCTTTTCTTTATTGGTAAAACATCAAGGCTGTGCTGATTTGGGCATCTGTTACCCTCCACAGCGAACAATCCTGACTATTCAACTTCCTGAAAAAAACATCCCAACAGCAAACAGCAGTTCAAATCCATTACAACAACTGAGCAATGGTTTTAAGTTAGGGCTAAACCTTTTTAAACAAGAAGCTGAATTATTACCTGCTGAAGAAGCATTTCAATTTTCAGCTTTGGTCAAAGATGGTCAAAACCTAAGCGTTAATTGGCAAATAGCAGAAGGTTATTATCTTTATAGAGAAAAAATAGACCTACAATTACTCGGCTCTGATAATAGTAAATTACTTGCTTATGAGATTCCTCATGGCACGCCAAAATTTGATGAGGCGTTTGGTGATGTCGAAATCCTGCATAATAACTTAGCTTTTACTGTTCCTCTTGAGCGTTTGAATACTGCCCAACATAGCATTATCTTGCGCGCAAAATTTCAGGGCTGTGCTGAGCGTGGCGTTTGTTATCCACCAATGGATAAGACAGTTACGTTATTGTTACCTGAAATAGTCGCAAACAATTCTTCTACCCCAGTCGTTCAGGCAAAAAAAAAAGCTAGCTCAGAACAAGACCTGATTATTCAATCTTTACAGCAAGATTCCTTTTTGCTCACGTTATTAAGCTTTTTTGGTTTCGGCTTATTACTAGCTTTTACGCCTTGCGTCTTTCCGATGATTCCTATCTTATCGGGGATTATTGTAGGTCAAGGTAAAGACATCAGCAGTCGCAAAGCCTTTATGCTTTCACTGAGTTTCGTTTTAGCTTCTGCTATTACTTATACCGTTTTTGGTATTCTAGCGGCATTATTTGGTAGCAATCTCCAAGCAACATTTCAAGCGCCTTGGATTATTTATCTGTTTAGCGGCATTTTTATCCTGCTGTCACTGGCAATGTTTGATTTTTATCATTTAGAGCTACCCAAATCGTTGCAAGCCCGTTTACATAATGCAAGTGATAAACATCGTGATGGCTCTTACTTAGGTGCTGGATTAATGGGCGTTTTTTCTTCTTTAATCGTCGGCCCTTGTGTCGCTGCCCCATTAGCCGCTGCTCTTATGTATATAGGCCAGTCTGGCGATGTGATTTTAGGTGGCTCGGCTCTATTTGTCATGGGCTTTGGCATGGGCGTGCCACTATTAATTATTGGCGCTTCTGCTGGCAGCTTATTACCTAAGGCAGGACATTGGCTAAATGCTAGCAAATCCGTGTTTGGCGTAATTATGCTAGCGGTTGCAGTTTGGATGTTAGAGCGGGTACTTGCCGCTGAAATCATTATGTTTTTCTGGGCAATCCTATTCATCATTCCGGCTATTTATTTGCGCGCTTTAGATCCATTACCTAGCGTTGATAGTGGCTGGCATAAGCTATGGAAAGGCTTTGGCGTTATCTTGCTCGCTTATGGATTGCTGATTTTAGTTGGCCTTAGCGCAGGCAATAACAATCCCTTGCAACCATTAAAAGGTTTATCTATGGGCGTGGCAGGGGTACAAGCCGAAACACCTCCTGTCTTTAAAAAAGTAGCATCACTATCTGAATTAAAACAAGAAATCCAACGCGCCAAGGCTAAAGGGCAATGGGTGATGTTAGATTTTTATGCAGACTGGTGTATTAGCTGCAAAGAAATGGAAGCCTATACGTTGAGTAAGCCAGAAGTTAAACAAGCACTGTCTAACTTTGTTCTATTACAAGCCGATGTCACTAAAAATACGATTGCAGATAAAGAACTATTAAAAACCTTCAAATTAGTAGGCCCACCTGCTATATTATTTTTTCGCTTAGACGGACAAGAGCAAGGTAATTTACGTATTATTGGTTATCAAGATGCCGAGACATTTCTAAGCCGATTACCCATGATTTAAGACAACTAAGTACCTAATAAAAATTAATTTAACATTTCTATAGGATGGGTAGAGTGGAATGCCTGCTTTTTAGGCATGCAATGAAACCCATCAACCTTACGCAGAATGATGAGTTTCGTAAAAAGATGCTCTACCCACCCTACATAAACTGAATAAATAGCGGAAGGAATCAAATATGATCAGTGATTTGTTAGATGTTACCGATGCCAATATTTTACTGATTATCGGTGACGATCAGCTCAGCAGCATTAGTGATTTGCTACATAGCAATAACTACTACAAAACACAAAAAGCAACGAATGCAAAAACAGCTTTAGTATTTTATCAATCGACTCGGCCTGATCTTATTATTTTTGGTCCAGCGCATGACTGTACTTTAGAGAAATTAAACACACACCTACAAGCCTTAGACCCGACCACAGCATTACCACCAATCTTTCTAATTAACAATGAGCTAGCACATATTCCACCCATTAATGCCGGAGCAAAAGACTTTATTAATTCGCCCGTTGACCCTGCGGAATTTTTATATCGTCTGCATCACCTGATTATCAATGAACTGAGTAGCCAAGAGTCGGCCAGTTATACAAAAACCATACTAGAGACAGTCCAGCAACGAAATGAAGAATTACAAGAGTCTCAACTAGAAATTATTGAATGCTTGGGCTATGCCGCTGAGTTTCGTGACTCTGAAACTGGCATGCATACGATTCGTGTCGGCCATTACTCCGCCTGTTTAGCGAAAGCCATGGGCATGAATGACCGAGAAGCAGAAAAACTGCTTTATTCCGCGCCTATGCATGATGTCGGTAAAATTGGCATTCCTGATGCTATTTTACTTAAACCAGCTCGTTTAGAAGGTAATGAGTGGGAGGTTATGAAGCAACATACGCTGATTGGTGAGCGCATTTTAAATCGCTCGAAAAACAAATTATTGCAACAAGCAGCTGTCATAGCATTGTCGCATCATGAAAAATGGGATGGTAGCGGCTATCCTAACGGTCTATCAGAAAGCGACATTCACCTTTACGGACGTATTGTTGCTATTGCCGATGTTTTTGATGCGCTCACGATGCAACGCCCTTATAAAAAAGCTTGGACCATTGAAAGTGCTGTAAAATTCATTAACTCGGAATCGGGCAAGCACTTTGACCCGTCCTTAGTTGAGCTATTTAATGAGTTCCTACCTGAAATCATAAAAATTAAAGACACCTATAAGGACGACTATACCAAGTCCGCTTTACTCAATGAATATGTATCCCTCTAAATAATGCCTAAATCATTACTTGTTTTTATTTTTATATTCCTAATATTAATTAGCGTTTTATTCGCCAACCACCAAAGCCAAAAAGAGCAACAAGTATTAGCACCTACGCCTTTAATCGATTTTTCCTTGGCAGATTTAGCGGGTGAACTAACGCCTATCTCTAAATGGCGCGGAAAAATTCTGGTTATTAACTTTTGGGCAACTTGGTGTCCGCCTTGCCTGAAAGAAATACCTGATTTCATTGCTCTACAAAATGAATATGAGGATAAAAATGTACAGTTTATTGGTATCGCGATTGATACTCCTGAATTAGTAGCTGATTATCTCGCTTTTATCGACATCAACTACCCTATTCTTATGGCTGAAGTAGAGGGTCAACAGCTTGCTAAACAATTAGGTAATGTGGTCAATGCGGTTCCTTTTACCCTTATTGTAAACGCCAATAACGAGATTATTTTTCGTCATCCAGGTGAATTATCTAAAACTAAAATCCATCAAATTATCGATCCGCTTATACAACAAGAACCGACAAAGGAATAATCATTATTCTTTTAGTCACTAGAACTCACTGATAAAAAGTAAGTCATTCCCAACCCTGCAATATGTTAAGAAAGTCACAAAGAAACGAGCTATTTTGTCGCTAACTGTTGTTAAATAACATATATCTGGACAAAATCACGCAAATTAGGCAAAATTAGACTGTTTTTATAAAAACAACAATAATAATAACAATAAAATCCCCTGTTCCTCATGGCAAAAATCACTATTCTTAACGGCCCTAATCTTAATTTACTCGGCGTTCGCGAGCCGGGACTTTATGGCAATAAAACCCTCAGTGATATACAGCACAGCACCGAAGAGCTTGCTGCAAAACTTGGCTACTCGCTCAACTTTGAGCAAAACAATGCTGAACATGAAATTATCGAACTGATTCATCAAGCGTTTGCAGATCAAGTTGATTTTATCATTATCAACCCTGCTGCGTTTACCCATACTAGCGTCGCCATTCGTGACGCCTTGTTAGCAACAAAAATTCCTTTTATAGAAGTCCATCTATCCAATGTCCACGCACGGGAGCCATTTCGTAAGCACTCCTATTTCTCTGATATTGCTCAGGGAGTTATTTGTGGACTTGGCGCATTAGGATACGAATTGGCCTTACAGGCTGCACATCAGACACTACTCGAGAGAAAATAAATCGTGGATATTAGAAAAATAAAAAAACTGATCGAACTTATTGAAGCATCTGACATCGCTGAAATTGAAATCACCGAAGGCGAAGAGTCAGTGCGCATTAACCGTTACTCACAAGCTGCTGCACCCATTATGACCGCAGCACCTGTCGCTATAGCTGGTGCACCTCCAGCTAGCGCACCAGCAATTGCTAGCGTCCCAGCTGCTGCACCGGAAATTTCTGGTCATGCGGTTAAATCACCAATGGTAGGTACTTTTTACCGTTCTGCTTCACCTGGCTCTGCTGCATTCGTTGAAGTAGGTCACACGGTTAAAGAGGGTGACACACTATGTATTATCGAAGCAATGAAAATTCTAAATCAAATTGAGGCAGACAAGAGCGGAACGATCAAACAGATCTTGATCGAAAATGCACAGCCAGTTGAGTATGACCAACCTCTTTTCATCATTGAATAATAAAGCGAGGTATAACCATGTTCGATAAACTAGTTATTGCCAATCGCGGAGAAATTGCTTTACGTATTTTACGTGCATGCCGTGAATTAGGCGTTAAAACCGTTGCTGTTTATTCCAGTGCTGACCGTGATTTAAAGCACGTTCGTCTAGCAGATGAAGCCATTTGCATAGGGCCGGCAGCCTCTGTAGACAGCTACTTAAATATCCCTGCGATTATTAGTGCGGCCGAAGTTACTGATGCCGAAGCAATTCACCCCGGCTATGGATTTTTAGCAGAAAGTGCTGAATTTTCTGAAAAAGTAAAACAAAGCGGTTTTATTTTTGTGGGTCCTGAAGCAGACACGATTCGCAAAATGGGCGATAAAATCGAAGCCAAAAAAGCAATGATCGCATCCGGCATTCCTTGTGTTCCTGGAAACGGTGAGCCTTTAGGCAATGATAATGCAACTAACCTAAAAATGGCGCACGAAATTGGCTACCCTATTATCATCAAAGCCGCAGGCGGTGGTGGTGGTCGTGGTATGCGGACTGTACATACTGAAGGTGCGTTAATCAGTTCGATTGCCTTAACCAAATCAGAAGCTGGTTCATTTTTTGGTAACTCTACGGTCTACATGGAAAAATTCCTTGAAGACCCGCGCCATATTGAAATTCAAATCCTTTCTGACTCTCACGGCAATGCCATTCATTTAGGTGAGCGTGACTGCTCTATGCAACGTCGCCACCAAAAAGTCGTTGAAGAGGCACCAGCCCCAGGCATTACCGAGGAACAACGTAAATTCATCGGTGAGCGTTGTGCGCAAGCTTGTGTTGATATGGGCTATCTAGGCGCAGGGACTTTTGAGTTTTTATACGAAAAAGGTGAATTTTTCTTTATCGAAATGAATACTCGCGTTCAGGTTGAACACCCCGTTACCGAAATGGTCACAGGTATTGATATTGTTAAAGAACAATTACGTATTGCTGCTGGTGAGCCCCTTTCATATACACAAGATGATGTTGTGTTACGCGGTCATGCCATTGAATGTCGTCTTAATGCAGAAGACCCTGTTACTTTTATGCCTTGCCCTGGAACAATTGACGTTTTCCATATGCCTGGCGGCCCAGGTATTCGTTGTGAAACGCATATTTATAACGGCTATAAAGTACCGCCTTATTATGACTCTATGATTGGCAAACTGATTGCGCATGGCGAAGATAGAGCTAGCTCTATTGCCCGCATGAAAACGGCATTAAGCGAAATGGTCATTGATGGCATTAAAACCAATATCCCATTACAGCAAGATATTATGGCCGACACTGCATTCGCTCTAGGCAGTCAAAATATCCATTATTTAGAAAAGAAACTAGGCATGAGTTAAAAATAGGTGCTTCCCCGTAGGGCGGACTTCAGCCCGCCATTTGTTCAAATCCCATTAGCGAACTAAAGGCACGCCCTACAAACGAAAGCTACTGAATTTAACCTAAACACCTCTACCCACAGCGACGGACTTAAGTCCGCTCTACACACTCAATTCATTATGGCCTGGCATCAAATCTCTGTCGTAAGTAACAAAGCGTCAGCATCCGATATTTCTGATTTTTTTAGCGAACTAGGTGCTGTCTCCGTTACCTATATGAGTGCTGAATCTCAGCCCGTTTATGAGCCCAATATCGGAGAAACAAAAATTTGGGAACACACTCAAACCATCGCCTTATTTGAACTAGATGCATCTCCAGAATTAATTAAAACCCTCCTATTCGAGCAATTTCCAGACGGAATCATGCAAGATTGGCATGCAGAAGTGTTAGAAGATCAAGTATGGGAACGCGCATGGATGGAACATTACAAGCCAATGAAATTTGGCGATCGTCTTTGGGTCTATCCTACGGGTCAAGAACAATTTAGCCCTAATACCGTTAGCTTAATTCTCGACCCTGGCCTTGCTTTTGGCACAGGCACACACCCCACAACCGCACTTTGCTTGGAATGGCTAGCTAGCCATGATGTTACCGGAAAAACAGTGATTGATTTTGGTTGTGGCTCAGGTATCTTAGCTGTAGCCGCTGTTTTACTCGGCGCAAAAGAAGCACACGCCATTGATATAGATCCGCAAGCTCTAATCGCTACCGTGGATAATGCTGAAAAAAATGAAGTCAGCTCAAAAATAAAAACTTACTTACCAGAAGACTTTACGGCATTTGCAGCTGATATTGTTTTAGCTAATATTTTAGCCAAGCCTTTAATCGAATTATCGCCCTCTATTAGCGCCTTAGTCCGCCCTCAAGGTGAGTTGGTATTATCCGGTATTTTAAAAGAACAGGCGAACTCTGTCAGTAGCGTCTATCAAGAAAATTTCACAATGAATACGCCAAGCATTCAAGGTGACTGGTGCCGCTTAGACGGTATTAAAAAATAAGGCCATGTACGCAGTTTGCCCTAAGTGTCAAAACTATCAGGAAATTAGCGCCAAGCAACTGCAAAAAAAACGCGGCAAAGTCATTTGCTCGCAATGTAAAAACCCATTCAATCCACGCACCTCATTAACTGATAATCCACCCAAAACTATTGGTGCAGTTGATAGCAGGGGAATAGAACCTTACGCTTGGCAAAAACCAGTAAACCCTCATTCTAAATTGTGGCTCACCGGCTGTCTTTTAGGCGCACTTTTACTGGCTTATCAGGTTTATTATTTCAAGGGCTATTCCTTGGCACAGTCAGCACAAATAAGGCCTTGGCTACAAACAATAAGTGCAGCTATCAACCGCCCTCTTCCACATTATAAAAATATCTCTGAATTTACTACCATTGGCAGCTCATTCACTCCGATAGAAAATGGGAATTACCGACTGCAAGTTAGTTTTATAAATCACGCTAATTTCAGTCAAACCCTACCCGACCTAAACTTAAGCCTACAAAATTTACACGGAGGCATTATTGCGCAACGCACATTCACTCCGAAAGATTACATCGGCAGTAACAACTCTTCACCGCAATTAGCCAGTAACAGCACATTCGATATAGATCTATTAATTACTTTACCCGATAAAAATATTGGCGGCTATCAAGTCGCATTGCAATAACAAGCTCATACGAGATCCTCCGTAGTTCGCTATAATAGCCAAATTTACCTCACGGATACCTCAATATGGCTCACCCTCAATTATTTCTAAGAAAAAACGAAGACAAACGCTTACGCCAAGGTCATCTCTGGGTATTCAGTAATGAAGTCGACACTAAACGCAGCCCACTAACACAATTTACGGCGGGTGATTTAGTTAGCGTCACAGCAAGCGATGGCAAAATATTAGGCTCGGCCTACCTAAACCCGAACACCCTGATTTGTGCACGCATGCTATCGCGCAAACCAAGCGCAAAATTAGGTGAGAAAATATTTACCGCACGCATAGCCAAGGCACTATCCTTACGTGAACTTTTTTATGATAAACCTTTTTATCGCCTAGTATTTAGTGAAAGCGATGGCTTACCGGGCTTAGTGATTGACCGTTTTGGTGATGTCTTATCCGTGCAAATCACTACAGCTGGCATGGAGCGCCAAAAAGAGCCATTGATTGAAGTATTGGTCGAATTATTGCACCCGCGCGCTATTTTATTGAAAAATGATAACCCCCAAAGGGAACTGGAAGGCTTATCAATGGAAACCGAATTAGCCTACGGTGAATTACCTGAACAACTCATTATCGAAGAAAATAACGCGCAATTTAAAATTGATATTGTTAATGGACAGAAAACTGGCTGGTTTTATGATCATCGCAGTAGTCGTGCCGATTTAGCTAAAATAGCATCAGGAAAAACAGTTTTAGATCTATTTTCTTATGCTGGTGGCTGGGGCATTCCGGCAGCAATGAATGGCGCTGAACAAGTAACCTGTGTCGATGCTTCAGCTGGAGCCATTGCTTTAGCCGAGCAAAATGCGCAACTTAACCAAGTCAGCGATAAAATGCAGTTTGTACAAAGCGATGTTTTTGAATATTTAAAACAAGCACGCTTAGATAATTTACGTTTTGATATTATCGTCTTAGATCCACCTGCCTTAGTAAAACGCAAGAAAGACTTCAAAGCAGGCTACGAAGCCTATCGCCGCCTTAACCATCTTGCTTTACAAGTATTAGCTAAAGATGGGATATTAGTTTCTGCCTCTTGCTCTTACCACCTAAGTAAAGCAAATCTACATGAAATTCTACGTTCATCCGCGCGTCATATCGATAGAAATATCACCGTTTTAGCAACTGGCGGACAAGCCCCCGACCATCCGATCCACCTTTCTATTCCAGAAACTGAATATTTAAAAACTTTCGTTTGTGCAGTGTCTGAGACGCTATAAACACTGAGAGTAAGCCGTAATTATAAGGATTACTTTAGCCCACTTGCATAAGGTATTATTTATAAGTGAGCTAAAGCCTACCCTTTTCTCGTAATTAAACTATGTCATATAACTCATTAAGGCCATTTATATCCCATACTTTTATAGTGTATTTACAATTTTAAAAAACAACATTCAAATAAAAACAATAAGTTAAAAAATGGCACTGCTCTTGCATTACTTTATAAATCATTGCTAACACTAGAAGAATAAAAATATGAGCAGCCAACAATCAGTACAACAAGAATCTCAAATTTCAAATGGCGCACTACTAGTTGGCGCGGGGCTTGCTTTAGCCTCATTTATTGTTCTTCCTGCCCTTGCTGCTCGTTTAGGCATAGGGTCAAGCCTAACAGGTGCAATGCGCATCGCACTCATGAAAGCCTCAACAAAAGTCTGCAACCCAAGCCAGACGACTAGTCTATCCGCAGAAAAAACCTGCCCTCCCGATGCTGATTGCCATCAATAATAGAAAACGCTAACATTCCCTGTCATTCGGCCTTTATTTTCTGATAGAATGCAGTTATTCGTTTTATCGATATTTACGTAGGTCTAAAAACGTCGTCTTTCCAGTTTAGGCTTGCGCTTTAGCCAGTGAATTTCGTTTTGTTTCTAGCTTTAAACCCTCAAAATTATTACTTATATCTATGGCTGATGAAAAAAAACCATGTGATTTGTGCGGACTCCCTGTAGAAATCGAAGGCTTTACTCTGTTAACGAAAGAAGGTAAAAAGGATTTTTGTTGCGAAGGCTGTCAGGGCATTTATGAAATGCTCAATGAAGACAACCTACTTCCTGATGAATCTAAAAAATAACCCTCCCTACCCTTTTTAATTGGACTATTAACATGGCTCATAATCATAGTAAACAGGTTGCAACTGTCCAGCACGCTAAAAACATTGCTCACCTAGGTCTTGATAAACACGAAGTCTCATCTACTTTAATCAAAGGCGCTGTCATGTCAGCAGGCGCGCAAACAGGAAAATCTATCATGAGTAAAATAGTAAAGCACCCTCTTCTTTTAGTTGGTATCGGCATGGTTGCAGGCTACTACGCACATAAACACAGAAAAGACATTATTGGCTCTGTGAACTCAGTAACCGGCAAAGGCAAAGATTTTGTACTACAGCAAAAAGAAAATTTAGAAGATTTAGTCGCTGAATCAAAAGAAGATCAAGAGTAAATAGTATTGCATGAAAACCTTAGCAGCGTAACTGCGCATATTATGGTTTATTCCAACCATGTACTCGTAGTTCACGCAGCTATTTAGACAGCCTAAAATATCTAAATCAGCCATTTTTCGCATTCTTTTCAGCTATACCCTCAATCACTTACATGTCTATACAAAAAGAAATTATTTTACGTTATAAATCTTCAGGCCATGTAAGGTTCCAAATCCCGGAACGCTTATGCAGCCCTGAAATAGCCACTTTCATTTCTGATGCTATTCATCAAATTGATGGCGTTTATCAAGTCAATCTCTATCGCAACAAAAAAAAGCTCGCAATCCGCTTTGTCGATGAGGCACTCCCCTTTCAAGCCTTAGTGAAACAACTCTTAGCTTTGCTCACAGACCTAGAAAATAAAGGTTTTTTTATACCCAAAGCAAAACCAGCCAAAACCTCACTGATAAAAAGTACCTTTTCTGACTGGAAAGGAACGCGCTGGGCAAAAGACAAATACACAGAAACCAAAGAAACAGCGCAAGCTATCGGCATTTTGACAAAATTAGGTTTGAAAAAAAAACCTGAAATTCTCACCAATCCTGAAAAAACACTAATTAATTTTTTTAATGATGTTTTGATTCTATTTCTGGTCAAAACTCACTGGAAATTGATTACTAAAAAATGGTTACTAGAACCGCTTAAATATCGCTACCAGTGGTTGACCGTTTTTTATCTGATGTATTTATTCATTCGCTCTAAAAACAAAAACAAATAAAATTGACGCTAAATATGACGCAATCATTTCAGCCAAAAAATTTTGAACTCGCTCATGAACTGAAAAACCGTATAAGAATTCTTGTTCCTATACTAGTGAAAGATCCTGAGCGTACCTACATTTTTGAAATTATTTTAAAAAAACGTCCCGAAATAAAGGCCATCAAATCTGTCCCTGAAATTGGCTCAGTCACGCTTTATTTTGACCACCAAGCATTACCTAAACAAAACCTGTTAATCCTTTTGGATACGGTTTTAGGTAATATTGGTAAGAAAAAGATCAGCCTGCCTAAAAGCAGCGTTATTGAAGACCTCAGCATTCCTTTGCAAGATATCAGCTTAGCGATTGAAGGAATGAGTTGCGCCTCTTGCGCTTTGCTATTAGAAATGTCCTTAAATCGTGATCCACGCATACATAGCGCTACGGTCAACTTTGCATCAGCCATCGCGACAGCTCAAGGCCGTTTATCACGCCAAGAAATGTCCGCTATTATTGAGAAAGTTGGCTATAGAGCTAATTTAATGGATACGCTATCTCAGCGTCAGGGGTTGATAGAAAAGGAGCGCCTGCGCCTGGCCAGCGCTAAAAAAAGATTTATTTGGGCCAGCGTCCTTAGTGCTCCTGTCATTGCCGTTGGCATGGCAATGCCTGCAGGTCGTTTTTACCATTGGTTTCAATTCGCACTGACAACACCAGTAGTATTTGTTGCTGGCGCTACGTTTTTTTCCAAGGCATGGAAACTAGCCAAAATGGGTAATGCGAATATGGATAGCTTAATTGCTATCGGTGTTGGTTCTGCTTATGGTTATAGCTTACCTTCCTTATTAAGGGGCCGAGGTCACCTATATTTTGAAGCTGCCGCTAGCATTATTTCATTCGTCTTACTAGGGCGTTATATGGAAGAAAGCGCTAAAGGAAAAGCAGGCGAAGCGATTAGAAAATTAATCGACCTACAGCCTCAAACAGCGACCTTATTGAAAGATGGTCAAGAATTTACCATCAGCATTGATGACATAGAATTAGATGACCTATTACTGGTTCGTCCCGGCGAAAAAATACCAACTGACGGCGAGGTAGTTTCAGGTCTATCTACTGTTGACGAAGCCATGGTAACGGGAGAAAGTATGCCCACAGTTAAAGAGACTGGACATAAAGTCATCGGCGGCTGTGTGAATGGCACTGGCGTATTAACGATTAAAGCCACCGCTATCGGCATGGATACTGTATTAGCCGGCATTATCCACATGGTCGATCATGCACAAGCATCTAAATTACCGGTACAAAAATTAGTTGATAAAATCTCTGCGGTATTTGTACCCAGCGTTATGGCAGTTTCTGCACTAACCTTCGTTTCTTGGACGGTCGCAGGCGCACCTTTTAGTTTTGCTTTTAGCAGTGCGATTACCGTATTACTCATCGCCTGCCCTTGTGCACTTGGCTTAGCAACGCCGACAGCGATTATGGTTGGCACGGGGCAATCAGCTAAACGCGGTGTGTACATTCGTAATGGCGAAAGTTTAGAAACTGCGACACATTTAACCGCAATTATTTTCGATAAAACTGGCACAATCACTGAAGGTAAACCGCAAGTTACTGACTTTATTAATATCAGTGATCATAGCGAAGAAACATTGTTATCGCACATTGCTTCTGCTGAACATAATTCCGAACATTTCTTAGCACAAGCCATTGTTAATTACGCGCAAGCGGAGCATGACTTTGAATTTAAGGCTGTTAAAGATTTCAATGTTATCCCAGGTCGTGGCTTAAAAGCTAAAGTCGGGCATTATCAAATACTGATTGGCAATCAAGCTTGGCTAGAAGAACAAAATATCGATATTTCTGAATTAATGCCTCATGCAGACACTTTAGGGGGCTCTGGAAAAACACCGGTATTTACTGCATTTAACGGCAAAGCAACAGCCTTGTTTGGTATTGCAGATCAACCTCGTGAATCAGCTAAAGCAGCAATAGCGGCACTTAATAAACTGAATATCGAAACCTTAATGGTAACTGGCGACACTAGTGCAACGGCACATCATATTGCTGATTTAGTGGGCATTAAAACGGTCATCGCTCATGCATCACCCGAACAAAAACTACAAGAAATCCACCGCCTACAAAATGAAGGCGGCTCGGTCGGCATGATTGGCGACGGAATTAATGACGCGCCTGCCTTAGCAGCGGCTAATGTCGGCTTTGCTATTGGCCATGGAACTGATATTGCTATTGAATCTGCTGATTTAACCTTGGTTAATGGCGACATTGCTAAAGTCGCGGAAACCGTTGAGCTCAGCACTTTAACCATGAAAATCATTAAGCAGAACCTGTTTTGGGCTTTTGGTTACAATACTATCGCTATTCCAGTTGCCGCAATTGGCAGGCTCAACCCTATGATTGCTTCTGCCGCTATGGCATTAAGCTCCGTTTCAGTAATTGTAAACTCTCTACGTATCAACGGAAAATAACGTGACCGATTTTTTGGCTAATTTACCTGCCTTTTTGGCAAACTTAGATTACACCGTTTACACCCTCGCCTTTATGACTGGTTTCTTGGGTAGTGGGCATTGCGCGGGAATGTGTGGCGCTTTAGTTGCCGGCTTCTTTATGAAGACCGAGAAAAAAAGCGCATGGCCTTATCTAACTTACCATTTTGCACGAATTACCATGTACACCATTGTCGGCATAACAGCTGCGATGATTGGCGTTGCTTTGGTTTCTACTGGCCTCCTAGGTCACATACAAGGCTTTTTACAAGTATTCATTGGTTTTTTTGTTATTATCTTGGCTCTAGGTATTGCAGGCCTTTCTCCTTGGCAGTTTTCCATGAAATACATGCCAACCAAAGTCCTAAATAAAATTTTCATGTCTGCTGCTCGACGCGGCTCATCACTAGGTGCAGCAATGGGCGGCATGTTAAACGGTCTAATGCCCTGCCCCTTAACCTTTGCTATGGCTGTCAATGCGACTTCTGCACCCTCTCCTATAGAAGGCGGATTAATGATGCTGGCCTTAGGCCTAGGTACTTTACCAACTATGCTTGTCGTTACCTTTGCTTTTGGTAAGCTCGGCACTAAGGCACGCGGTCTTATGCTCAAAACAGCAGCTATCCTTATGATTGTAATGGGCGCAAACACCATGTATATGGGCGTTAAATTTCTTGCTTCAGATGCGGGGTTTAAGGATATGATGCATGATATGCACTCCATGGAAATTATGCAAATGGATCACTCTACCCACAATATGCCTTAAAACTTACCAGCTTATGAAACTCGCCCCTCTCGACGTTCTTATTTTACACGCAGCGGCGGATCTATTAGAAAACCCCAGTTTTAGCTCAAAGCTCACTAAAACCGTCGGCAGTACCATTGAAAAAACAATTGCCATCTTGCCGACGCAAGTTTCACTCTCTCTTAATGACATTACCCGCACAGCTTTAGAGAAATCACTAGAAGGCGCAATTTTCACTTTAAGCTCACGCGAAAGCAGCAAGCCCTACATCAAAACCCATCAATTTTTGGCGGGCTTAAGTGGTGCTATCGGTGGTACTTTTGGTTTTGCCGCCATCACTGCCGAGCTCCCCGTATCGACGACGATTATGCTGCGCTCAATTGCCGAAATTGCCCGTTATCACGGTGAAAATATTAGTCATGCCAACACCAAAATGGCCTGCCTAGAAGTTTTTGCCCTCAGCGACAGCGCTAAACACGGTTCAGAGACGGGTTATTATGCGATTCGCTCTTTACTCGCCAAATCCTTATCGGATGCGGCAACACAGTTTGCAACACCATCCCTCAGCAAAGAAACTGCGCCTTTAATCAGTAAAGCGATCAATCAAATTGCCGCACGCTTCAGCATCCCTATTACGGAAAAAATTGCCGCACAAAGCATACCTGTTATTGGGGCCATTGGCGGAGCAAGCATTAACCTTATGTTTATTCGTTACTTTCAAGGCTTAGCGCATGCACACTTTGCTTTACGCCACCTTGAGCGTAAATATACCTCCGAGTTAGTTAAATTAAATTATCAAAAATGGGTTGCACGACAAAACTAATTTCTTGTTTTGTAGTATCATAGCCACCCCTCACAGATTTTGCCTCTAGGAAAAAATGCAGATAGGTCCTTATCAATTAGAGAATAATCTCATTTTAGCGCCTATGGCCGGCATCACAGACCGCCCATTTCGTAACCTATGCAAACAATATGGTGCGGGGCTTGCGGTCTCAGAAATGGTTGCTTCGAACCCTGCCTTACGCAAGAATAAACGCACTTTACTAAAAGCCGATCATAGCGGTGAAATCGGCTTGCGCTCAGTGCAAATACTAGGCACAAACCCTGAACAAATGGCCCAAGCGGCACAAATTAATGCACAACGCGGCGCACAAATCATAGACATCAATATGGGATGCCCAGCTAAAAAGGTATGCTCTGTCGCCGCAGGATCGGCTTTAATGCGTGATGAAGACTTAGTAAAACGCATTTTAGATGCTGTCGTACAAGCCGTAAGCATTCCCGTTACTTTGAAGATTCGTACAGGCTGGGATAGTGACAATCGTAATGCAGTGACTATTGCACAAATAGCCCAACAATCAGGTATTGCCGCCTTGACTGTACATGGCCGTACACGCGCCTGCGCATTTAAGGGTAATGCCGAATACGACACGATTAAAACCGTCAAACAAGCTGTAAGCATTCCGGTCATTGCCAATGGCGATATTAATTCAGTTGAAAAGGCTCAATACGTCCTAGAGCATACGGGGGCTGATGCGATCATGATCGGTCGTGGCGCTCAAGGTCGCCCCTGGTTTTTTCAAGAAATCCAACATTATTTACAAACTGGAGAACACGCCGCCCAAGCAGATTTGGAGCAAATCAGAAGCACCTTACAACAACATTTAACAGAGCTTTATCTATTTTATGGGCCTCTTAATGGTGTTAGAATAGGCCGTAAACATATCGGCTGGTACTTCGGTCACGTAGGCATTTTGCCACCAGCGGTTAAAAGCAAAATATACCAAACCGACTCCCCTGAGATTCAGCTATCTCTCGTTAATTCGGCGTTTGATCTTTTCGATCCATCGATGTCGCTGCAACCTAAAAATAACGCACGCAAGTATTTATAAAATGAGCACTAGCAATAACATGCCCCCTATTCCTTTATCTGCACAGGTAAAGCAAGCAGTTGACAACTACCTCAAGCAACTTGATGGCTATGATGCCACTGGTTTACATGCCATGGTGCTTGCTGAAGTTGAGAAGCCTTTATTTGCAGCCACGCTAGAGTATTCGGGCTACAATCAAACCAAAACCGCACAAATCCTTGGTATAAGTCGTAGTACTTTACGTAAAAAAATAGAGCAATACGACCTATCCTAATTATTCTCAGCCTTAGAGATTTCCATGAAAAAAAAAGTTACCCGCGCCTTAATCAGTGTTTCTAATAAAACTGGTGTTCTTGATTTTTGCCGTGAATTAGACCAGCTAGGCATAGAACTATTATCCACTGGCGGCACAGCAAAATTACTAGCCGAAAATGATATTAACGTCACCGAAGTTTCTGATTACACTGGCTTCCCTGAAATGATGGACGGCCGCGTTAAAACCTTACACCCAAAAGTACATGGCGGCATTTTAGGCCGCCGCGGCATTGACGATGAAATTATGGCGGCTAATGGCATTAATGCGATTGATATGGTGGTGGTTAATCTCTACCCTTTTGAAGAAACTGTTGCCAATCCAAATTGCGATTTAGAGACAGCGATTGAAAATATCGATATCGGCGGCCCAACCATGATTCGCGCAGCCGCTAAAAATCATAATGATGTTGCTATCGTAGTTGACCCAGCGGACTATCCCTCCGTTCTTACTGAATTAGTGAACAACGAAAATCAGCTTGCACATCAAACACGATTTAACCTTGCCTTAAAAAGTTTCGAGCATACGGCGAAATACGACACGGCTATTTCCATTTATTTAGGCAACATTAATAAGCAACAATTCCCAGAAACTCTGAACTTACAATTCCACAAATTGCAAAGCATGCGTTACGGTGAGAACCCACATCAAAATGCCGCTTTCTATCAAGAAAAATCACCGGCATCAGGTACGATTTCAGCTGCTAAACAACTACAAGGTAAAGAGCTTTCATACAACAATAT
>JAUVAA010000148.1 GCA_030591965.1 bacterium | reverse complement strand
CTGCATTTCGGTCAATTCATCCCATCGCCCTTCAATTACTGACAGCATCATATCTTCAGTAAACGACAACACCTGAGATGAATCATTACAATCAACCATAAAATTACATCGAATACGCTTTTAAAGCCTTGTTAGCACGAGAATTAATCGGAGGCATCGGCTTCTTGGCAACAACAGGTTCGGCTACCTCTACTGGCCTAATTTCCTCAGCTTTATTGTTTTCTTTAACGGCCACAGGAGCGGCTTCACTTGCAGCTGGTGCATTAATTGCATCCCAAGCCACTTTAACATCAACCAACAATCCAGCGACTTCATCAAGAATATCTTCACTATTCTTTAAGTTAGCAGTAACTAGTCTACGACTAATATAATCATACAGAGACTCTAAATTAGCAGCAATCTCGCCACCATTTTCGATATCAAGACTCGCTCTTAAGCCCCCAACAATCTCAATTGTCTGGCTAATAAACTTTCCTTTTTCAACAATTTGCTTACGTTGCATAGCGCCTTTAGCAAATGCAATACGCTTTAAAGCACCTTCAAATAACATCTGAATCAATCGGTGCGGATCTGCATACTCAATTTCAGAGTTATATCCATAATCGCTGTAGCTACTAAGAGCTGAACTCATTTTTGCACTCATTTGCATCACCTTAATAAAATACTTGAACTAGACAGCTTATCGGCAAGCAAGCCAGCTTCTTTAACCCAAACCCATTAATATTTAAGCAAACAAAAAAGATGCCAGTCATGAATTAATAGAGGTGTCCTTTAACTATATAGACTTTCATTAAAACACTATTTACACCTATCTTGAAAGCAAATCAATATCCAACCTATAAATTCTCAGCAGCTCTCATTAAAATATTTTTTATGCTGGGATCATTTTTCTAAATTTTTCAGCGTAACATTCCATCTTAATCACTGGCTTAGTTTCTGAGAGCATTATAGCTCTCTCACATAGATACCACTGCTTTTAAGCGAAGCAGACAGACTAAAAAATCTCGTTACAACATTTTACTTCACCTCAAATTTTAAGCGTGGGGCTTAAACCATTAATCACCTTTTTTAGACTGTTTTTTATTTGAGCTAGATTTACTGTGTTTCAACGAAAATATTGACTTGGCATACAAATCTCAGGGAGAATAGGCAGTTACCTTTAATAATCAACTAAACGCATGGATAACCGCGTAAATTCTGACACCGACCTTGTTACTATTGAGAACCTCACTTTTTCACGAGGGGAAAGAAAAATATTTGACGATATTTCACTGACTATTCAGCGTGGCAAAATCACCGCTATCATGGGGCCTAGTGGCACAGGAAAAACGACATTATTAAAACTTATTGGCGGACAATTAACTCCTGATAAGGGAGTCATTACTGTTGATGGAGAGAAAGTTCATCAACTAAAACGTGCTGATTTATATACCCTAAGAAAAAAAATGGGCATGCTTTTTCAAAGCGGTGCTTTATTAACTGATTTAACAGTCTTTGAAAATGTAGCTTACCCACTAAGAGAGCACACTTCACTCAGTCACTCAATGATTCGAAACTTGGTGCTATTAAAGCTTCAGGCCGTTGGACTTCGGGGAGCTAGAGATCTAATGCCTAATGAATTATCAGGGGGCATGGCCAGACGCGTCGCACTTGCCAGGGCGATCTCTCTAGACCCTATGATGATCATGTATGACGAGCCATTTACAGGGCAAGATCCAATTTCTTTAGGTACCTTAGTTAAGTTGATTAAAGACTTAAATGACACCTTAAGCCTTACCAGTATTGTCGTTTCTCATGACGTAGAAGAAACTATTGGCATTGCTGATTATATTTATGTGTTATCCGAAGGAAAAATAGTTGGGCAAGGAACCCCCCACCAAATCAACAATTTAGATTCACAATGGGTACAGCAGTTTATGAAAGGCCAAGCAGATGGCCCAGTACACTTTCACTACCCTGCTCCCGACTACAAAACCGACTTACTTGAGCTCTAAGCTTTATAACTAACAATGCAAATTTTTCAAAAATTAGGCAATAGCACTTTATCAAGTTTTGCAAAACTGGGTCGAGGCAGCGCTTTCCTACTACAAATACTATCAGCGACTTTCTCCGTCATGCTGAGACCCAGATTATTAACTAATCAACTTTATTCAGTCGGCGTATTGTCCTTTTTAATCATCACCATTTCCGGCCTTTTTGTCGGCATGGTTTTAGGCTTACAAGGCTTTTATATCTTATCGGATTTTGGTGCAGAAGAAACCTTAGGCGTTATGGTTGCCGCATCACTGGTTAGAGAGTTAGGGCCCGTTGTAGCGGCTTTGCTTTTTGCGGGTCGCGCTGGCTCAGCCCTCACTGCTGAAATTGGACTTATGAAGGCAACAGAGCAATTATCGGGCATGGAAATGATGGCCATAGACCCAATAAAACGTATAATAGCCCCTCGTTTTTTAGCTGGCTTTCTAGCCATGCCATTGCTTGCTGCTTTATTCAGCTCAATCGGTGTTATTGGAGGCTTCCTTGTCGGCGTTGAAATGCTGGGCGTTGATGAAGGGGCATACTGGTCACAGATGCAAGCCTCTCTTGATTTTCAAGACGACATTGTCAATGGCATCATAAAAAGCGTTGTATTTGGTTTTGCCATCTCATGGATTGCTTTGTTCGAAGGTTATGACACCATTCCTACATCCGAAGGTGTCAGTCGAGCGACTACCCGCACCGTTGTTAATTCAGCGTTTACTGTTCTTGGTCTGGATTTCATCCTAACCGCACTTATGTTTGGAGATATTTAATATGCAGAACACAAAAACACAAGACACTTTCGTGGGCCTTTTTGTAGCCTGTGGTATTGCCGCACTTTTTTTTATGGCCATGCAAATAAGTAACCTCAGCCCATTTTCTGAAGATAACACTTTTATCATTAGCGCCAATTTTGAGAATTCCGGCGGCCTGAAAGTCAAATCACCGGTTACTTTAGCGGGTGTGCGTATCGGTAGAGTGTCTAATATTTTTATTAATAAAGACAGTTACGAATCCGTGGTAGAAATGCATATTGAATCACAATATAACAACTTACCCGATGACACCGCCGCAAGCATCTATACAGCCGGCTTACTCGGTGAGCAATACGTCAGTTTAGAGCCTGGTGGTTCAGAAGAGTTTCTAAAAGCTGATGACAAAATTGATCTGACCCAATCAGCGATCATACTAGAAGAAGTGATAGGCCAATTCTTATTTAAAGATGCAGCTGAAGAATAATGCCGTCCTTTAAACTAGTCGAACAATCATCAGGCCTTTTCATTGTTGAAGGTGAAACGACCTTTTCATCATTAAATAAAATCAATTCCTTTGCTTTTTTAAATACTGCAACAGAGATAACGATTGATTTAGGAAAAGTAACTCTGGTTGATAGCGCTGGACTATCGCTAATGGTCGAATGGATAAAACAAAGTAAACATTACAATACACAATTAAAATTTAAAAATGTTCCTCATCAGCTACTTACACTTGCTAAACTGTCAGACTTTGACATGAAGGATTATTTAGACAATCAGCCCAACATTTAACCTGTGCAAACAGGCAACATTACTTTAGGTTAGACTAAATCCCTATGGATAAACTAATTATTACTGGTGGCACTCAACTTTCTGGAGAACTTAGAATCTCTGGTGCAAAAAATGCCGCCCTCCCCATTTTAGCCGCTACACTTCTTAGCGAAGAGCCAGTCTCTGTTGGCAACATCCCTCATCTGCATGACATCACCACAACCATGCAATTATTAGGACAGATGGGAATCCAATTGACTATTGATGAAAAGATGAACATCGAAGTTGATTCCAGCACTATTACCAAATACGAAGCACCCTACGAACTGGTAAAAACCATGCGTGCGTCTATTTTAGTGCTTGGCCCACTATTAAGTCGTTTTGGTGAAGCACATGTGTCCTTACCCGGAGGTTGTGCTATTGGTTCTCGTCCTGTAGATATCCACATAGATTCGCTAAGAAAAATGGGGGCTGATATTCAAGTAGAAGCCGGATACATTCATGCAAAAGCAAGTCGCTTAAAAGGCTGCAAACTGGTTTTAGATAAAGTCACCGTAACAGGAACAGAAAATTTGCTTATGGCCGCCACCTTAGCTGAAGGCACGACCATCATAGAAAATGCTGCCAAAGAACCTGAAGTTTCCGATTTAGCTTATTTTTTAAATGCCTTAGGCGCAAAAATAACCGGTATCGGCACCGATGTTCTAACCATTGAAGGTGTTGATAAACTGGCAAACAAGGATATTCACTATGATATTCTTCCAGACCGCATTGAAACAGGCACCTACTTAATTGCCGCAGCAATTACCCGAGGCAAAGTAAAACTTAAAGACACTCGCCCCGACACGCTTGATGCTGTTTTGGACAAACTAGTAGAAGCAGGTGCAGAGATAACCACTGGCGACGACTGGATTGAATTGGATATGCATGGCAAACAACCCAAAGCAGTGAGTGTTCGTACAGCCCCCTACCCTGCATTTCCTACTGATATGCAAGCCCAATTTACAGCGATGAACTGTGTTGCAGAAGGCGTGGGCACGATTACAGAAACGGTATTTGAAAACCGTTTTATGCATGTACAAGAAATGCAACGTATGGGTGCAAATATTCAATTAGAATCAAATACTGCAATATGCACAGGACAAAAAGGTTTAACAGGAGCGCCTGTTATGGCAACTGACCTTCGCGCATCAGCAAGCTTGGTTCTAGCAGGTCTTGCCGCAGAAGGTGACACCTTAGTCGATCGTATCTACCATATTGACAGGGGCTACGACCATATTGAAGAAAAACTAGCGCAACTGGGCGCAACTATTCGAAGAATTCCAAGGTAATCTAACATGTTAACCATTGCTGTATCAAAAGGCCGCATCTATGATGATGCCCTTCCTTTACTGGAAGAAGCAGGTATTGTACCCATAGACAATCCTAAAACAAGCCGAAAACTGATCCTTCGCACCACTAAAGACGACGTACAACTGGTTATTATCAGAGCAACTGATGTGCCTACCTTTGTCGAATATGGCGCGGCCGACATGGGTATCGCTGGCAAAGATGTGTTATTAGAACATGGCGCTGAAAGCCTCTATGAACCCTTAGATTTAGGTATCGCAAAATGTAGATTAATGACTGCGACACCTGTGGGTGCACCTGAAATTAAAGGTAGAATCAGGGTCGCAACTAAATACGTCAAAACTGCCCAGCGCTATTTTGCTAATATTGGCGTGCAAGCCGAAATCATTAAACTTTATGGTGCAATGGAATTAGCACCTCTGGTGGGTTTGGCAGATTGTATTGTTGATGTGGTCGATACGGGCAATACGCTTAAAGCAAATGGCTTAGAACCTAAAGAACTTATTACCCATATTAGTTCTCGTCTAGTGGTAAATAAAGCATCCATGAAAATGAAGCATCAAATGATCCAAGGTCTAATTGATCAATTTGAAAAAACATTAAGTGTACGCAATCTATAATTTGTGTACATATGATGAGAGATACGCTTAATTAACAAGCGTACCTCTCAATATATCAACCCAACAGAACCATCCCCACCATGTCCCTTTTAAAAATTACCCGCCTCAACCATTCAGACACAGATTTCGACGAGCAACTACAAAATCAATTAGCTTGGGATGAAACAGACAACCTTGAAATCCATCAACAAGTTCTAAACATTATTTCCAGCGTCAGAAAAGACGGCGATAAAGCAGTACTTGATTATACCAATCAATTTGACCAAACTCATTTCAAAAAAGCATCTGAACTTTCTCTATCTCTGGAGAGTTTAAAACAAGCATGGGAATCGATCTCAGCAGAAAAGGCCGATGCCTTACAAACAGCGGCCAATCGCATTAGAGCTTATGCGGAAGAACAGAAAATGCAGTCGTGGCAATATACCGAAGACGATGGCACAGTACTTGGGCAAAAAATCACAGCCTTAGATAAAGTCGGTCTATATGTTCCTGGCGGCAAAGCATCTTATCCTTCGTCAGTGTTAATGAATGCTATTCCTGCAAAAGTAGCCGGCGTTAAAGAAATAATTATGGTTGTACCCACTCCAAAAGGTGAAACCAACCAACTGGTACTTGCAGCTGCTTATTTAGCGGGGGTAGATAAAATATTTACTATTGGTGGCGCACAAGCGGTTGCCGCCCTTGCATACGGCACTAAAACAATCCCTGCTGTTGATAAAATTGTAGGCCCAGGTAATATTTATGTTGCGACTGCCAAGAAAATGGTTTTTGGGAAGGTCGGTATAGATATGATTGCAGGCCCTTCTGAAATTTTAATTATCTGTGACGGAAAAACCAGTCCAGACTGGATAGCAATGGATCTTTTTTCTCAGGCCGAACACGATGAAAATGCACAGGCCATTCTTATTTCAGATGATGCTGACTATTTAAATCAAGTTGAACAAAGCATCAGCAAGCTACTCCCCACCATGGAACGTAAAGATATTATTGAGGCATCGCTTAGTTCCAGAGGCGCACTAATTAAAGTTGATACACTTGAGCAAGCTGCAGAAGTTGCCAACATCATTGCTCCAGAACACCTAGAACTTTCTGTTGAAGAGCCTGAAGCACTGAATCAACATATTCGTCATGCCGGTGCTATTTTTATGGGCAGGTATACGGCTGAGGCTCTAGGCGATTATTGTGCAGGCCCTAACCATGTCCTTCCAACATCAAGTACAGCCCGTTATTCATCACCCTTAGGCGTATACGACTTTCAAAAACGCTCAAGTATCATCAACTGTTCTGAATCGGGTGCAGATAGCTTAGGGAAAATAGCCTCTATTTTAGCAAGAGGAGAAAGCCTAACGGCTCATGCCCAATCAGCTGAATATAGAATAAAAGCAGATTCAAGATGAAAGGTTCAAGGAAGAGCAAAGATAAAAGCTCTTCACTGCTCTTTTAGCCTTGTACCTTTCACCTTGCACCTGCTCTCAACAACATGACTCAAAATTTAATCAACACTGTTTTCCGTAAAGAAGTTTTAGCCCTTAGCGCTTATAAAGTTGCTGATGCCAAAGGCTTTATTAAATTAGATGCTATGGAAAACCCTTATACTTGGCCAGACGATATCAAACAACAGTGGCTTAGTTTTATAAAAGATTGCCCCATTAATCGCTACCCTGACCCGGAAGCAAAGCAACTTGCTAAAACGATAAGAGAAACCAATCAAATTCCTAAGCAAAGTGACATTTTATTAGGCAATGGCTCTGATGAAATTATTCAGCTGTTATTAATGGCCTTACCAACCAATGCACATGTTTTAGCCCCACACCCCAGCTTCGTTATGTACAAGCAAGTTGCTCTTAGCCTTGGTCTTAATTATCAAAGCATTCCCTTATTAGCCAATAGTTTCGAACTTGATTTAACGGCAACACTAGATGCGATCAAACGAGACACCCCAGCGGTTATATTTCTTGCTTACCCTAACAACCCAACTGCAAACCTATTCCAGCAACAAGATATAGAAGCAATTCTTGGTGCATCTTCCGGGCTAGTAATTGTCGATGAAGCCTACGCCCCTTTTGCAAATGCCAGCTTTATGCAACAACTCCCAAATCATGCCAACCTTCTAGTAATGCGTACCGTTTCCAAATTAGGGCTGGCAGGTTTGCGCTTGGGCTATATTGCTGGAAATAAAGATATTATTGAACAACTCAACAAGATTCGCTTACCCTACTATATTAATTGTCTGACCCAACAAACTGCTGAGTTT
>JAUVAA010000032.1 GCA_030591965.1 bacterium | reverse complement strand
GACATGCCTTAGAAAATTATGACCAAGTAGCAATTTCATTTAGTGGTGCGGAAGATGTCGTGTTACTTGATATGGCCTTAAAAATTCGTAAAGACATTCAGATATTTTCTTTAGATACAGGCCGTTTGCACCCAGAAACTTACCAATTTATCGAAAAAGTCAGAAAGCATTATAAAATTGATATTGAATTACTTAGTCCTGAACATACTCAACTTGAAGCTTTTGTTAAAGAAAAAGGCTTGTTTAGCTTTTATGACGATGGACATCAAGAATGTTGCACTATCCGAAAAGTACAGCCATTAAAGCGTAAACTCGCGCAAGTCGATGCTTGGATTACAGGGCAACGTAAAGACCAAAGTTTAGATACGCGGCAGAACATCCCAGAAATTCAAATTGACCCAGCGTTCTCAACAGCGGAGCATACCTTAGTTAAATTTAACCCTTTAGTTAACCAAAGTTCTGCACAAATTTGGGATTATATAGAAGCATACCAAGTGCCTTTTAATGCCTTACATCAACAAGGCTTTATTAGCATAGGTTGTGAGCCCTGTACTCGCGCGGTATTACCTAACCAACACGAACGCGCTGGACGCTGGTGGTGGGAAGATGCTACTAAAAAAGAATGTGGCTTGCATGTAAAAAAATAATGGTAGGGCGGACATCAATCCGCTAACGCACATATCTCACTCGAAATAGCGGACTGAAGTTCGCCCTACCCACTTCACAACAGGACAAAACACATGCAAATTCAATGGTACCCAGGGCATATGCACAAAGCAGGCAAAGAGATAAAAGAAGCTTTGCCCGATATAGATTTACTCATCGAAGTACTAGATGCTCGTATCCCCTTTAGCAGTGCCAACCCACTATTATCTGAATTACGCGCTGATAAACCTTGCATCAAAATACTCAATAAAGCCGATTTAGCAGACCCAGCCAGAACCCAGCAATGGCAAGAATACTTAGAGCGAGAACAAGGCGTAAAAACCTTAGCAACGACAGCAGTACATTCCGAAAACGTAGCGCAAATTGTTGATCTCTGTCGTAAATTAATTCCCCACAAAGCAGAAAATACAAAAGTTATACACGCTTTAATTATGGGTATTCCAAACGTGGGGAAATCAACCATCATTAATTCGCTGGCAGGACGTACTATTGCCAAAACAGGCAACGAACCAGCTGTAACCAAAAGACAACAACGTATTGATTTACACAACGGCATTATTCTCTGTGATACACCGGGGATGCTATGGCCAAACCTAGAAAACCCTAACACTGGCTACCGTTTAGCAACTACCGGTGCGATTAAAGATACCGCCCTAAAACACGATGATATTGCTTCATTTGCCGGTGAATTTTTGTTACGCGATTATCCAGAAAGCTTAGAGCAGCGCTATCAAATCGATAAACTGCCCGAAACTGATTATGAATTACTACTCTTAATCGGCAAAAAACGCGGTTGCCTGCGTGGTGGTGGCAACATTGACATTGACAAAGTCGCTAAAATCCTACTGACTGAGCTAAGAGATGGACTGCTCGGTAGGCTAACTCTAGAAACTCCCGAGGATATGGAAAAAGAACTTATCGAGCTTGTTGCTTTACAAGAAAAAAGAGAAGCGAAAAAAGCCTTACGTAAAAACAAATGGAAGGCAAATAGGGACACCTGAAAGTATTTCCCAATTAAAAAATGAGCCTGAACAAAGCATTCCCCCCTATTTACTCACTGGAAAACTTGATTTTTCTAAGGTGAATGCTAACTGCTTACCCACTTGAAATTCAAAAGAGCCAGAAACATTTACTGATTAGGACTTTTAATAACAAGCTTTCGCCCTTCACAAAATAGCTACATAGTAAGCTATCAAAACTCAACTTTCCCCGTTTCGATATTATACATGGCACTCACAATATCAATTTCACCGGCAACTTGCATTTCATATAATAAAGGGCTTCTTTGCTTAATTTGTTCGACCATAATTTCTACATTACGGTCAGCAACTTTATCTTCTAAACAGCTACCTAATAGGCTATTTTTGGCAAAACCACCCGCTTTCACTGATTCGACAGCGGGCTGAATTTTATCTAGCAATCCGGTTAAATTACCTAGTTCCACACCTGCACACGCCCCTTTAATAGCGCCACAATGCGTATGCCCCAAAACCACGACTAACTTAGATCCAGCCACTTTACAAGCATATTCCATACTGCCTAAAATATCTTCATTAACCACATTCCCGGCGACTCTGACACTAAAAATATCACCCAAACCTTGGTCAAAAACCAGCTCTGCAGAAGTGCGCGAGTCAATACAACTTAAAATAATAGCGATAGGAAATTGCCCTTCTACAGTCTCATTAACCTGCGACAATAAATTACGCTTGTCCTTAATACTATTGACAAAACGGTTGTTACCCTCTTGCAGTATTGCCAACACATCTGTCGGGGTTAATGATTGCTGCGATTCTTGACTAACCGGCAAAACATGTTCAACGGGCTTTAAAAATCCAAAGCCACGTAGGTTCTGAACCACAAGATTAATCCCCTTACGCTTAGCATCAACTTTAAAGTTTTGAATCACTTCGTAAACATCGTAGTCTATGTACTTTGCATAAGTTGCATCAATGACGATATTGGCATTTTGTGGTAACTCACTAAGCAAATGCAAGATATTGGATTTATTTAAAAATGAAACGTTCTCCGACAAAGTGATAATGGTTTTATTGTGTCCGTATTGTTCATGTAGGTGAAAACCGACTTTTTTATTTTCCAGCAAAATAAAAAATAAAGCACAACCCATACCGATACTAAAACCTGTCAACATATCAGAAAACAATAGGCCAATAATCGTCGCAATAAACGGAATGAAATGATAAAAACCGACCTGATACATGATTTTAAACCATTTAGGGTTAGCCAACTTATAAGCGACCACCAGAAAAACTGCAGCTAAACTGGCTAATGGAATCTTATTGATTAAATTAGGCAGTAATAACACCGCAATTAATAAGAAAATACTCTGCATAAAAGCTGATGTTTTAGTGCGACTACCCGATTGCACATTAGCGGAACTGCGCACAATTAATTGCGTCATAGGTAGTCCACCGAGTAAGCCGGAACAAATATTACCAATCCCTTGCGCTCTTAGCTCGCGATTATTTGAAGTCACTCGCTTATATGGATCAAGCTTATCCATCGCTTGAACACATAATAAAGTCTCCAAACTGGCGACGATAGCAATCATAAAAGCAACATGATAAATCGCTGGATTATTAATCTGCGAAAAGTCTGGACTTGTAAAAACCTGTCCGAAATCGGCAAACGTTTCTAAAATGGGCAATTCTAGCAAGTGTCTATCTGCTAAAGCCCATTGAGGATAGAAAGTGATAAATAATTGATTTAGCAGCACACCGACGATAACTGCGATAATTGCGCCATGCAAACTCTCACTAAATCGGTATTGTTTAATCCATTGAGTTTCCCATAACAACAAAATTGCCAAACCAACTAAACTAATAACAAGCGCACCAGGAGCCATAAAATCCAGCATATGCTGCAATTCAGAGAGCGTCGTATATTGATCACTCTGAGAAAAAGAGAGATCCCCCTCGTAATCTCTGTCATAGCCTATGGCGTGCGGAATTTGCTTAAGAAAAACAATGATTCCTATACCTGATAGCATGCCGGTAATGACCGCAGAAGGAAAATAGTAACCAATAATTCCAGCTCTAATATTACCCATTATAAATTGGATAATCCCCGCCAAAATAACTGCCAGTAGAAAAGGCTCAAAACCTAACTCTGAAATAGCACCAAAGACAATTACAGCAAGCCCTGCAGAAGGGCCAGTAACACCTAGCGCCGAACCACTTAAACTCGTGACGATAAGACCACCAACGATTCCAGCAATTAATCCTGCATACAAAGGAGCCCCTGAAGCCAAAGCAACACCCAAGCATAAAGGTAAGGCTAATAGAAATACAACTAGGCTGGCAGGAAAATCATAACGCAGATTTTCTTTATAACTTAAAACTGGGCCTCTCTTTGCAGAAAATGGATTTTTTATCATAGTTACTTTCTCTTTCATTAAGTGGTTTCAGGCTTATTCAGCTAAGGCTATTTTCGGCTGCCACTCCAGCCATTCTTGTTCATAGTCGCCATGTAAATCAAACACATGTCCAGCTTCAATATCATTACTAGCATCTTCATCTAACTCTGGTGTAGCAAAAGCGATACCACCCGTAACAATACTTTCCACTGACTCAGTACGTACTTCTGCACCCGATATCCAGCCAAAATCCATTTTTACACCACTGGCATTCCAAAACTTAGTATTTTGTTTTATCAAAGTTGCATATTGAGGCGCAATATAAATATCAATTAAAACCTGTGTAGCATTATTGGATAATTGAAAACTTCTCACCTCACCAACATTAATTTGTCGATAAGAAACACTATTACCCATTTTAATGGAGCCTAAGCGTGTCGTTTGCAAAACAAGATGTAAACCTTGCTTTATTTCCGCTTGATTAAGTTTTGCTACAAATTCTGTTTGCTTTGCTCCATTTCCTGGCTCTATATCCAAATAGCTTCCTTTAATTAAAGTATCTAGGTTTTTATTTTTAAATAAGCCAAGTTGCGCTGATACCAACCAAAATTTCGTTCCAGCTCGGGCGAAATCAATCGCTGAACCGAATAATTTTGCACTGGCAATAATCGACTGATTATCTTCTGCTAATTCAACCGTGCTTATTTCCCCAACGGGGATACCTAGGTACTTAATGGCCGTGCCTGCGCTAATACCATTTGCCAATGAAAATTTTATTTTAATTTCCTCTGCTAATTGCAAAGCGATTTGTTCATCGGGATAAAGATGATAAATTTTATTATCTTTTACTTTTGTAGTGACTGTACTTTTCTGTGCAGGATTAGCAAAACTAATACCACCATTCAACAAAGCACTCACTGATGCCATATCCACATCGATACCTGATAAGCCCGCTTTAACTTTCAAGCCACTATTACGCCAAAAGTGACTAGAGTCAGAAAGTAAATGGCGATATTTATTACGTATCACAACACTGATCATAATGCTGTCATTGCCTTCACTCAATTGGTAGTAAACCACTTTACCTACGGGTATTTTCTTAAAATAAACTTGAGATCCAACTGCTAAAGAGCCTAAATTCTCTGTGCGAATCTGAATAACAGCCTCATCTTTTGCCCGCTTATAAGGTGTTAACCCCGCTCCTGTCGCGGCTGAATAACTAGGGTATAAATCATAAAGTGCGTGATTTTTTATTTTTTTAGTACTTAATTCAGGTGTTATAAATTCAATTCCACCATTCAACACCGTCCCCATAGTACCCGTTTGAATATCCATACCAGTCGTACCGATGCTTACTTGCACACCACTGGCATTCCAAAAGCGCGAACTAGGCGCAACTAAATGCGCATAGCGTTCTGTAATATATATATCAATTAAGACATACTCGCCTTTTTTATCAAGTTTAAAATCATGCACTTGGCCCACTTGTATTTTTTTATACAGGATAGGGCTGCCATATTCGATAGAGCCTAAAGAATCTGATTTTAAAATCAGATGAATACCTTTATCACCAATAGACATTAGAGGCCGTTTATTAAGCGCAATAAACTCTCTGACACTTGCCCCTTCGCCCACTTGCATTTTAATATGATTTCCTTGCAATAAGGACTTTAAGCCTGAGAAATCAGTGAGGGAGAGTTTCGGTTTATCTAACCAGAATTTTGTTCCTGCTTTTAATAACTCTTCGGCACGCGGATCAAACATTACTTCAGCAATAACGCTTTTACCGGTCTTTTTATAACTTAATTTCTTAACAATACCAATTTTAAAAGCATCATACTGAACCTCCGTCACGCCCTCTTGCAAACCAATCGCTGATTCAAAACTAATTTTGACTAAAATACCAACTTTAGCGCTATCAAAATCGCCATGTAATTTAAATTGCGTGCCATTATCTGCGGTATCAACACTTTCGGTATCCGGTGTATAAAAGGCAATGCCCCCAGAAATCAATGCAGCTAATGACTCCGTCTGCATGGAAAAACCACTTAGCCCTGCTTTTATCGATAAACCACTAGCATTCCAAAATCGTGATGATTTTTTTACCAAATAAGCATAACGCTCTTCAATATGGGTTTTAATAATCACACCATTTTGCTCGTCAGCCAATTCATAATCCAAAACCTCACCCACAGGAATTTGTCGAAAATAAATTTTTGAGCCACGTGCAATTGAGCCTAAACTATCGGCAAGAATATCAATACTCAAACCCGACTTATGCTCCTCTATAATCGGTGGTTTGTCTAAAGCAATGAATTCACTTTGCAACTCGCCTTCCCCAGGGTCCATACGTATATAATTTCCTGAAACAATAGTGTCTAAACCGGTAATTTCAGTCAGCGAAACCTTGGGCTTAACCAACCAAAACCCAGTTGTTTTTCTAAGACTTTCACTTGCTGCGCGCTGAATTTCAGCCAATACTTTAACTTGTTTCAAGTTCGCACTAATATCCACTTTTTTGACAACACCAATGCGCACACCTTTATACATAATCGGTGTTTTTCCTTCGCGAACTCCTTCCGCATCATCAAATATAATAGAAATTTCAACTCCTTTTTCATTCATACTTTGGTAAATCGTCCAACCGCCCATTAAAGCAGCCAATAAAGGCAATAACCAAATCCCCGATAACCAATGTTTTTTTGTAATAACGGGCTTAGCTAAGTTCATTTATATCATCCCAAATTAATCTTGAATCAAAACGCATGGCGGCCAGCATGGTTAAGATAATCACTATTGCAAATAATAACCCCGCGGGCTCTATATCCACCGAGGCTATTTTATTAAATTTAACAATGCCTAATAAAATACTAATCACAAAAACATCCAACATAGACCAGCGACCAACAAATTCGATCATGCGGTACATTTGTGCTCTCATATAAGTACTCATAGTCCATTTAAATTGCGTTGCCAGCAAGATCATAGCTAAGGCGACCATTTTTAATGCCGGCACTAAAATACTGGCAATAAACACAATCACAGCAATAGGAGCCATGCCAATATTCGCTAAATTAATAATGCCCGACATAATAGTATCTGTACGGATTACACCACCCTTAGTTAAAGTCATAATAGGCAAGACATTAGCCGGAATATAAAGAATAAAACCGCTAATCAAAAGCGCCCAACTTTGACTTAGGCTATTCGGAATTCTTGGATAAACCTTGCTCTGACAACGCGGGCACTGAATCACTTGCTGTTGTTTTTCAAGTATCACTTTATGACACTGTCGACAACACAAAAAACCTTGTTTTAAGGCTGAATAAGATTTATTCACCGTGCTTCTCGATTAAAGTCCATACCAATTTTTTATTTAGAAATTGAGTTTGCAGTGCCTTGATTAATAACAAGGCTATAAAAGCATATAAGCCTAAACCTGGCTCTAACTCTGCATCATCGTGTAATTTAATCGAGGCAACAATAATACTCAGCATAAAAATATCCAACATTCCCCAAGCATTTAGATAACCATACCATTTAAAACAGAACGCTAAATAGTGACTTTTAACTTGATAATAAAAGCGCGTGGTAACAAATATAATCAATATCATTTGTACTAAAGGCACGAACATTAAAGAAAAAAATATAACTAAACCAACACCCCAGTTTCCGGTACTAAACAGCGTTTGTAAGCAAACTAAAATCGACAATGCTTCGGTATTACCGACCATCGTAAATTGTAAAATAGGTAATAACATCGCTGGAAAATAAAAAATCAACCCAGCGAAAACACAAAAGAAATTATTTCTAATAGACAGCAGCGTTGGATGCTCTAGAGTATATCCACATCGGGGACATTGACTCACATAGCCTTCTTTCACCTGTACGGCAGTCATCAGTAAATCGCAGTCAGGGCATGCCTCTATGTGTTGAATATTATCGATATCTAATGTTGACCGCATCATCTCTACCAATTAATTTCTGTAGTCGGGTAATAAGCTCATCAGTTGGATGGACTCGCCATGCATCACCTAACTGCACACTGGCTTTTGCACTTGACGCTAAGTAATTAGCCACGACCATACATTGTCCGCCACTAAAAGGCTGCATTATTTCCTGTAATTTATGCACAAAATCACGCCCCTGCTCTACTGAATGTACACTATCCCAATCCAACATTAAGCAACGCGCAAAATTCTCTCGCGCCTGTTCCATACTTAATAGCTTGTCAGCGGTAATACTCAGCATACCTGAATAACCATCCATGCGCGCCGAGCCTTCTACGATTAAAACCTCATCACCTTTTAATAAGTCCTTATAGGTTTCAAAGGTTTCACTGTAAATAGCCACATCAACACGCGCACTTTTATCATCCAAAGTGGCAAAGCCCATCATGCGACCTTTGCGATCTTGACGCGTACGCATACCAATTAATAAGCCTGCTAACCGTGTATCGGATTTACCTCGCGAACCTTCAACGCTCGCTAAAATATGCGCAATACTACCATGTGTGATATTTTGTAATTCAGCACTACATTCATCAATCGGATGACCGGTTAAAAACAAACCTAAGGCTAATTTTTCAAAAGCTAAACGCTCTTTTTCCGACCACGGTGGAACATTAGCTGAATAATCTTTTACTTCATCTTCACTTGTTTCTGCATTAACGGCTAAACCAAATAAATCATTTTGTCCGACTTCAGCCATTTTCACATGGCGTTCTGCTACTTTTATCGCGGTTGGCAATTCAGCCATATGACTAGCACGATTTTCATTAAAAACATCAAATGCTCCGCCACGAATTAAAGCCTCAAATACGCGTTTATTAACCTTGCGCAAATCCACACGTTTACATAAATCGTATAAACCTTTAAAAGGTCCATTTTCTTTACGCTCCTGCAATAAGTCCTCAATCGCAGCCTCACCAACACCTTTAATTGCCCCAATTCCGTAAACAATTTCTCCTTGTTCATTCACAGTAAAATGCAAATTAGAGACATTAATATTAGGCGAACAAACTTCTAGTTTCATATCCTGACATTCAGCAATCAAGATCACCACTTTATCAGTATTATCCATATCAGCAGACAACACTGCAGCCATAAAAGCAGCGGGGAAATGCGCTTTTAACCAAGCGGTTTGGTAAGCCACCAAAGCATAAGCGGCTGAATGAGATTTGTTAAAACCATACCCAGCAAATTTTTCCATAAGGTCGAAAACATAAGTAGCAATGCTTTCATCAATACCACCCGCTACAGCGCCTTTGGTAAAAATAGCTCGTTGCTGAGCCATTTCTTCCACTTTTTTCTTACCCATGGCACGACGTAATAAATCCGCGCCACCTAAACTATAACCGCCCATTTCCCGCGCAATTTGCATTACTTGTTCTTGATACAAAATAACGCCATTGGTCGGTTCTAATACCGGAATAAGAATAGGATGCGCATATTCGGCTTTTGCGCCATGCTTAACATTAATATAGTCATCAACCATGCCCGACTCTAGAGGCCCTGGTCTAAATAAAGCCACTAAAGCAATAATGTCATCAAAGCAATCTGGTTTTAGCTTTTTAATCAGCTCTTTCATACCGCGCGATTCCAGCTGAAATACCGCAGTCGTCTCTGCATTTTTTAACAGTTCATACGAAGCTGAATCATCACGAGGGATTTGCGTAATATCAACTAATGGCTTGTTCAGTTCCGCTTGTTTCTTATTGATCGTCTGTAATGCCCAATCAATAATGGTTAAAGTCCGTAAACCTAAAAAGTCAAACTTGACTAAGCCCACCGCTTCGACATCATCTTTATCAAACTGAGTAACTAAATTGCCGCCGCCTTGCTCACAATATAAAGGCGAAAAGTCAGTTAGTTTAGTGGGCGCGATAACCACACCACCGGCATGTTTACCGGCATTTCTAACCGTACCCTCTAAAGACAAAGCCATATCCATCAAGGCTTTTACATCGTCATCCGTCTCATACAGTTCTTTAAACTCAGGCACTTGATCTAAAGCCTTAGTCAGCGTTATACCGATTTCAAACGGAACTAACTTAGATAAGCGATCGACAAAACCATAAGGATGACTTAGAACTCGACCTACATCACGGATAACCGCTTTTGCAGCCATCGAACCATAGGTGATAATTTGCGATACTTTTTCGCGACCGTAATGACGCGCCACATAATCAATCACTTCGTCACGTCGATCCATACAGAAATCGACATCGAAATCTGGCATAGAAACCCGCTCAGGATTTAAAAATCGCTCAAATAATAAATCAAATTCTATCGGATCTAAATCAGTAATATTCAGTACATAAGCCACTAAAGACCCAGCACCCGAGCCACGCCCAGGGCCAACAGGAATTAGATTATCCTTAGCCCACTGAATAAAGTCGGCAACAATCATGAAATAACCCGGAAAACCCATTTGTACAATGGTGTCCAATTCCATTTTTAAGCGCTCATCATAAGCTTTACGATTTTCTTCAAGGGTGCCGTTACCTACGGCTGGGTATTTTTCTAATCGCGCATCTAAGCCTTTTTTTGATTCCTCAATAAAAAACTCATCCAAGGACATACCTTCTGGCACAGGAAAGTCAGGTAAAAAGTTTTCCCCTAAGGTTAATTTAATATTGCAGCGCTTAGCAATTTCAACAGTATTCGCTGTAGCTTCCGGAATATCGACAAACAATGCCAACATCTCATCAGTGCTGCGTAAATACTGCTGATTGGTATAATCTTTAGGGCGGCGCGAATCATCAATGACACGGCCTTGGTTAATACACACACGAACTTCATGTGCATCGAAATTGGAAGATTTTAGAAAGCGAACATCATTAGTAGCAACAACGGGTAAATCTAACTCAGTCGCCAAGGCAACGGCGCTGGCTATGTAAGCCTCTTCATTTTGCTTACCGACGCGCTGTAACTCTAAATAAAAATCTTGTGGAAATAGAGACTGCCAGTACTGAGCAGCTTGTTTTGCCAGTACCTGGTCATCAGCTAATAAGGCTGTACCAATATCGCCTTCCATCGCGCCAGACAAGACAATTAAGCCTGCATGATTTTGCTCGATCCATTCCCGCCTGAGCATAGGCACACCCTGATGTTGCCCTTCTTGGTAAGCGATAGAAATTAATTCAGTTAAAGTAACGTAACCAACATTATTTTTAACCAGTAGGGTAAGCCGAAAAGGCTGAGCGGGGTCCTCTGGATTAAAAATATGCACATCGGCGCCAGAAATCGGTTTAATTCCTTTGCCTAAAGCAGCCCGATAAAATTTGACTAGAGAAAAAAGATTGGATTGATCAGTAATAGCAACCGCAGGCATGCCTAAATTTGCAAGCTCACTAATTAGCGGCTTTACTTTGACAATACCATCCACTAAGGAATATTCAGAGTGCAGGCGTAAATGAATAAACTTAGGTTGCATAAGATAGGAGAGTTAAGTAAGGAATAATGTCAAAGTACAGTTGCATACAATAGACATTGCTAAATCGAGGCTGTAGCGGGTACTTATTGTAATGCTATAGCATCTGCTTAACAGGTGAGAATGAACGTCGATGCTGTTCAGTGAGTCCTAAACTGAGCAGCTTTTCTTTATGTAATTTTGTTGGGTAACCTTTATGTTTAGCAAATTCATAGCCGGGATAAAGCCTATCTAAAGTACACATTTCACTATCTCGATAGACCTTAGCTAAGATAGAAGCGGCTGAAATTTCCGCAACTAACAAATCACCTTGAATGACAGTTTCCCCCGGATAATCTATATCAGGATACTGATTGCCATCAACCTGAACCCAAGTAGGCTGAACTGATAAGGACTCTACTGCGCGTTTCATCGCTAATAATGAGGCTTGCAAAATATTGATGCTATCGATTTCGCTAGGCTCTGCTCGCGTAACCGTCCATGCTAAAGCATACTCTTTGATCTGCTTTGCAAGTGTTTCACGTTTTTTAGCTGAGAGTTTTTTGGAGTCCGTTAAGCCCTGAATAGGTCGCTGCGGATCTAATATAACCGCAGCAGCGACGACAGGCCCAACGATACAGCCACGCCCAACTTCGTCAACTCCAGCAGTAATTATTTGGGCAAGAGGCAATCGAATTACCTTAAAATGCCACGCGATACATTGCGTAAGAAACTCACCATATTAGAGATTTCATCACATTCAGCGGCTAAATCTTCCATTTCTTCTATGGCATCATCCAGTCGCAAATTGTTTTTATATAAAATCTTATACGCTTTCCGAATTAAGCGCACCGCTTCAGCACTGCTTCCTGCTCGTTCCATACCCACAGAATTAATACCATGAGGACGCGTAGGTCGACCACCAACCATAACATAGGGCGGAATATCCTGAGTAACTGCGCTACCCATAGCGGCAAAACTAAACGTACCAATTTGGGTAAACTGATGTACTAAAGTAAAACCACCTAAGATGGCATTATCGCAAAGATGCACATGCCCCGCTAAAGACGCACCATTAGCCATAATAACGTTATTACCCACGATACAATCATGAGCAACATGCGTGTAAGCCATAAACAGGTTATCGTCACCAATCTTAGTAACACCATGATCTTGTAAAGTACCACGATGCATTGTAGTAAATTCGCGGATTACATTTCTATCGCCGATCACTAAACTGGTTTTTTCATCAGCATATTTTTTATCTTGGGGATCTTCCCCAATCGATGCAAACTGATAAATATGATTATCTTTACCCAGCGTAACTGGCCCTTTCATAACAACATGAGGACCAATAACAGTGCCCTCACCTATGCTTACTTCTGGACCAATAATAGAAAATGGGCCTATTTGTACATCATCCGCAATCTCGGCATGACTATCAATAATCGCCGTTGGATCAATCAATTTCATCGACTACCGCAGCACAACGAATATTAGCACTTGCAACAAATTCACCATCGACCGTTGCAGTACAGTTAAAAGACCAAATATTACGCTTACTTCTTTCAAATACAGCTTCTAGCATCATTTGATCACCAGGCACTACAGGTCGTTTAAATCTAGCCTTATCAATACCGGTTAAAAAATAAGTCATACCATGACCTAATTCATCAGGTTTTGTTTCAGAGGCTAATAAACCTGTCGCTTGAGCTAATGCTTCTAAAATTAAAACACCAGGAAAAATCGCCATGTGCGGAAAATGTCCCTGAAAAATGGGCTCATTATAAGTAACATTTTTCACGCCCAATAAGCGTACACCCGGCTCACATTCCACAACTTTATCAATAAGTAGAAATGGATATCTGTGTGGTAAAAACTCTTGAATTTGTTTTATATCAAGTAATGTTTTCAATGTAACAACCTTTTAACTTTAATCTAATTAATACTTCAATACCAGAATGAACTGGCGCGATCTTTTGTTTTATAGGCTAATTCTTTCAATCAGAACCAGCCTTAAATCTAATATGCAACTTTTCGCTGCAATAGCAAATGTAATCTATTAAGGCATTGCAGAAAGTTTTTCTTGTACTTTATTCGTTACATCTACTTTAGGGCTTGCATAAATAACGCCTTCGGTCAGTAACAAGTCATATTTACCTTCGGCAGCTAAGGCTTTAACAGCTTCAATGATTCTATTCTGCATTTTGCCTAACTCTTCATTACGACGAATACTAAAATCTTCTTTAAATTCTTGCTGCGCACGTTGAACATCTCTGCGTTTAGCAATAATATCGCGTTCTAAATTTCTTTTTTCCGTATCCGTCATAGTCAGGCCATCTCTCGCTAGTTTTTCTTCTAGCTTTTTGATTGCTTTGCCTTGCGATACTAACTGCTTATCTTTAGGAGAAAACTCTTTTTCCAAACGTTTTTTAGCGTCTGCAGCTTGTGGTGCATTCGCCATCAGTAAAGGCACATTAACCACACCAATCTTTATTTCCGCTTGTACTGCTTGGCTTGTCATAATCAAAGCCGCTAAAAAAAACATTTTTTTCAACATTAAAATTCTCCATATATCTATTCAAAAAAACAAAACCTAACTAAGTATTATACTGCATATCCAGAAAAGTGAGAGAGTTTCACTTAACACTCGCATAAATTTATATAATTTAAAACTGCGAACCAAAACTAAATTGGAATGATTGCAGTTCATCCCCCTCCTGATCGTTCAGCGGAATACCATAACTCACTTGTAACGCCCCAAAAGGAGATAGCCATTGTGCGGCAATACCCGTTGAATACCTGAAGTCGCCAAATGAAATACCTGAATTGACTTGAGTATAACAAGACGTGTCACTAGATGTACAAGTAGGGTCATCTGCATGATACTGTATATAAGGTCCCTGCACTGTCCCCATATCAAAAAAGACACTTAAACGTATAGAGTCTATATCAGACATAAAAGGAACTGGGAAAATAAGCTCAGTATTAGCTAATACTTTAAAATTACCCCCGTACGGGCGTGACTCATAAGCACCAGGGCAAGTTCCATTACAATGATCGCGCGGTCCTAGAGTATTATCTTTGAAACCACGTACGGAATTTACACCACCGGCAAAATAGTTTTCAAAAAAAGGCAGCTGTTCAGTATCCCCATAACCATCACCATAAGCCGCTGAAGCCATGACTTTAAGGACTAAATCTTTAGCAATACTAAAATAATGCTGATCTTTTGCACTCACTTTAAAATAAGTTAAATCCCCACCAGGAAGAGCCACTAAACCGGAAAGTCGCTGCTGACTTCCCGTTGTCGGAAAAGTAGGCTGATCGAGAGTGTCACGCACCCAACCGATTGAAAAGGGCAAAGTTAAAAATTTGTCTCCATTAGCTTCAATCCAAACAGGTAATTCCGGCGGCGGAGTATCGCCGGCCTTAAGCGTTGTATGCTTAACATTAAAACCCAAATTAAAACGTTGATTTTCATTAATTGGGAAGCCAAAATTGACACCTCCACTAATGACATCCGTTAAATAATTTGAAATATTAGCTTGCTCTGCATCAGTAGACCTAAACAATATATTATAACCAACACTTACGCCGTCTCGGGTAAAATAGGGGTTAGTAAAACCTAGGCTATATAAAGTCGACACATCACTTTTATTAAAATTGACACTAACGCGTTTACCCGAGCCAAACATATTGTCTTGAGTAACGCTGGCATTATAAATAACACCTTGTGTTTGTGAATAACCGATACCTGCCATTAAATTACCTGAGGACTTCTCAGTTACAGAATAATTTAAGTCCATTTGATCTCGAGTTCCCGGCACTACAGGTGTTTCTATGCCGATATTTTCAAAATAGCCCAAGCGATTCAAACGCGCCTTAGAGCGTTCAATTTTAACCGATGAAGCCCACGCACCTTCCATTTGACGCATTTCTCTACGTAAAACCTGATCACGTGTTTTGGTGTTACCTTGCAAACCAATACGACGCACATAAACTCGATTAACTGGATCAACAAAAAATGTCATGCCGACTAATTTTGTATCATTACGAATATCGGGCACCATATTAACGTTTGCAAAAGCATAACCTTCTTCGCCCAAGCGATCAGAAATGGCTTTAGATGTCTGTGTTGCCGCTTTGCGTGAAAAAATTTCGCCTGGGCCTACTTGTAGTAAAGCAATCAATTCTTCTGGATCTACAACTAAATTACCACTTAACTTAACCTTGTCTAAAGTAAATAAATCGCCTTCGTTTAAATTAACAGTAAGATAAATATCTCTCTTATCTGGGGTCATTGAAACTTGCGTCGACTTAATCGCAAAATTAATATAACCACGATCAAGATAGTAAGAACGTAGGCGCTCTAAATCCGCACCGAGCTTTTGCTTAGAATATTGATCATCTTTAGTATAAAAAGACAACCAACCAGAAGTCTGCAATTCAAACAGTTCTAATAATTCATCTTCAGCAAAAACCTTGTTACCAACAATATTGACTGATTTTATTTTTGAAACAGCTCCTTCAGAAATATCAATACTAATATTAACTCTATTTCTTTCTAATTCAAGAACCTCGGTATCAATTTTTACACTGTATTTTCCATGACTAAAGTATTGGCGCATTAACTCTTGCTCCACTTTATCTAGAATTTGTCGATTAAATACCTTACCTTTTGATAAGCCAATGGTTTTTAATGCAGTCAATAAGTCTTCAGTACTTAAATCATCATTGCCTGAAATGTCTATTGCAGAAATTGAGGGGCGCTCTTTTACAAGTACTAATAAAACATTACCTTCGCGTTGCATGGCAATATCTTTAAAAAAACCCGTTTTAAATAAAGCCCTGATTGCAGGTGCAATATTCTTATTTAACAGTGTTTCACCTACGTTAACTGGCAAGTAATTGAATACCGTTCCAACAGAGATACGCTGCAAACCTGTTACTTGGATATCCTTGACAACAAAGCCAGCTTCATCACTGTGTACCACGGAAGAAATTGATAGCAAGACAAACAACAGTGAGAATAAAAATTTAAATTTCATGTATAAGTTAATAGCAAAAGAAAATCAGTAATCAATATAAAAGCTAGGCCTATCAAGCATTCTCAATTGGAAATGCTAAGACTTCATCTATTGAGCTTTTTTGACTTATTATCATCAATAAACGATCAATACCAATGGCAATACCAGAACAGTCAGGTAATCCACTGTGCAGTGCTGCTAAAAATCGCTCATCCTTGTCAATTTTTGCTGCTCCATTGTTTTTTCTATCCATAATATCTTGATCAAAACGTCTCATTTGCTCATCAACATCAGTTAACTCGAAAAAACCATTACCAACCTCTATACCGTGAATAAACAGTTCGACACGCTCTACTACTCGAGTATCACCTAATTTCATTCGCGCTAAAGAAGGTAGACAAGCAGGGTAATCAAACACCATACACAATCGCGTCAGCCCTAGGTGTTGCTGCACTACATGACTAAATAAAAAATCTAACCACAATTCATGATCTAAAACACAAAGCTGAGCTGCCTCGGGAAAACCCAACCTTTCAGCGCATGCTTGATACTCAGTAGCATCAAACTGCAGAGCGTTTAACCCTGTATATTTTTTAAAAACATCAACATAAGCAATACGCTCAGCTTTATCTAAAAAATGCTCAGCAGTTAACAAGGGACTTAATAGGTGCTCTACATCATCCATTAACTTCTGCAAATCAAACCCAACTCGATACCACTCCAGCATGGTAAATTCAGGATTATGATAACGCCCTGAGTCACCATTTCTAAAAGCTTTGGTGATTTGATAAATAGAGCCGGTACTAGCCGCCAACAAACGCTTCATTGCAAACTCTGGAGAACTTTGCAAAAAATAATCCTGACTGGGTATTGAATAGCGACTAGTAAAATACTCTAAATAGGGATCAGTTCCTACCGACTGGCAAAGTAGTGGAGTTTCAACCTCCATTACATTATTAACATAAAAATAAGCTCTAATTTCATGCAATAGTTTAGCTCTTAACTGAATAAGCTCCAGTGAACAGCTTGGTTGCCAGCTTAAACTCACTACGCCTTAGCACGCGAAACATATTCGCCAGTACGCGTATCGATCTTAAGTAGCTCACCAATTTGTATAAATAAAGGCACACGGACAACAGCTCCTGTCTCCAAAGTCGCGGGTTTACCGCCACCTCCAGAAGTATCCCCTTTTAAACCGGGGTCTGTATCAGACACTTCTAATTCAACAAAATTAGGTGGTGTTATGATAATTGGCGCATTATTCCACAAAGTGACAATACACATCGCTTGATCTTTTAACCATAATTTAGCATCCCCTACCGCATTTTCATCTGCTTGAAATTGATCAAACGATTCTAGCTGCATAAAGTGAAAAAATTCACCATCATGATATAAATACTGCATATCTATATCCACAACATCAGCCGCTTCTACAGATTCACCTGACTTAAAAGTACGCTCAATAACACGTCCATTTTTTAAATTTCTAATTTTAACGCGGTTAAAAGCTTGGCCTTTACCCGGCTTAACAAATTCATTTTCTATAATGGCGCAAGGATCGGAATCCAGCATTATCTTCATCCCTGCTTTAAACTCACTTGTACTGTAATTCGCCATTCTGCCCTCAGTTGATTATATATCTATAAATTTTGCTATTATACCTTGCATCCAATCATTTCTGCAGAATATAGTCAGGCTTTATTAATAAACCTGCAAAGCAACATATTAAAAAATATCCTTTCATTTACTCTATGACTCCACTCACTCCAACTTGGCAAACTGAATTAGCATCCGCCTTCACAAAACCGAGTGACTTGCTGCACTATCTGAATATCAATACTCACTCAGTATCGACTCTTGCCGAACAAGATTTTGCTATGCGCGTCCCTTTAAGTTATGCAGCTTGCATGGAAAAAGGCAACTTAAATGACCCCTTACTCAAACAAATCTTGCCTCACGTCAATGAACTCATTCAACAAGCTGACTATACAAATGATCCCGTAGGGGATTTACCGGCATTGACCGAAGACTGCATAATCCATAAGTATCAAGGCCGTGTTTTATTTATTACCACAGGGGGCTGTGCGGTTAACTGCCGGTTTTGTTTTCGACGTAACTTCCCATATAGCGAGGTGCAACTAAACAAACAAAAAGAAGCGAGAGCACTACAATACTTACAGAATCATAAGGATATACATGAAGTCATTTTAAGTGGCGGCGATCCTCTCTTGTTAAACGACCAGCGACTGGAGCATTTAATTGGTCAATGCGCAGCAATAGCACATATTAAACGTATCCGTATTCATACGCGTATTCCTATCGTCCTTCCTGTCCGTATTACTGATAATTTAATTGATATCTTAAATAATGCTCCGCTTCCTATCATCCTAGTAACACATTGCAACCATGCTAACGAGTTAAGCGAACACGTTGCAACAGCGTGTTTCGCATTAAAGAAACAAAATATCACCTTACTCAATCAATCAGTTTTATTAAAAGATATTAATGATAATGCAACAATATTACAGGACTTAAGCGAGCGCTTATTTAACTGTGGAATATTACCCTATTATTTACATTTGTTAGATAAAGCAACCGGAACGGCGCACTTTGAAGTAAAGCAAGAAATGGCACTAAAAATACACCAGCAATTACAAAATAGTTTGCCGGGTTATTTAGTACCAAAATTAGTCCAAGAACAAGCAGGGGAAGCATCCAAAACATTGCTTATTTAATAAACTAGCAACCAGCATACAAACCCTTAACCCCAGAGAAAAAAGGATCTTCTTCCTTAATTTTTAGCTATCTACGGTTAAAGCTTTTATGATTACGAAACTTTCAACCGACAAGCAAAATATCTTGTCGCCCGTTATGGAGTTTGCGGAATACGGGAGACTTGGAGCAATGATTCTCGGCATTCAGCAACAACATGTGACTACAATGGCAAATCATTTTTTCAAGGTAAGGAATCTCATAAAATGCTCATACTCAAAAAATATCCACCTTCTAAGAAGGTGGTTTTGATTTACCCCCTTGAAGGGGGAAGATAGCAGCCCTCTTAGAAGGCTGCTTGTGTTATCCCATTATTTTCAGTGTACTAAATTAAAATACTTTAT
>JAUVAA010000049.1 GCA_030591965.1 bacterium | reverse complement strand
CAGGCGATTAAGCGACAATTTCATCATCTAGTTAGAACCATTCCTGGGCAAGGTGTCATTATTGCACCTAAAACGGATGCTAATGTGCAGGATACTCTGGCAATGGGGTGTTGGACGCCTGTGCAGCAAACAGCGATAGGGCAGAAAGCCGAATGGCAAGCAGAGCTATCTAAGGAAGATGGTAGTCAATTCGAGGTTTTATTTGCTGATAAAAAACAAGGGCAAGTGAGTTGGGCTTTGACTGGGTTGCATAATGTACAGAATGGCTTGGCCGCAATTGCCGCAGCGAGGCATATAGGTATATTGCCTGTTGATGCGATAACTGCGTTGGCTCAGTTTAAAAATGTAAAACGACGTATGGAAGTCATTGCTAATATTCGTGGTACGACAATTTATGATGACTTTGCGCATCACCCTACCGCGATCAAAATGACTTTAGAGGGCTTACGTAAGCATGTAGGCTCCGAAAAAATTATTGCAGTAGTTGAGCCTAGATCAAATACTATGCGTATGGGCGTGCATCGCAAAGAATTGGCTGATGCTCTCAGTTTGGCAGATAGAACGATAATTTATCAGCCGGAGAATTTAGCTTGGAATTTAAGTGAGCTAAAAACTTATACAGATAATATCCAAATTTGTACTTCTATAGATGAGATTATTGCCGAATTACAACAAGAGGTCGCAGAGCAAAGTCACTTTTTAATGATGAGTAATGGTAGTTTCGGTGGTATTTATCAGCGTTTAAAAAATGAATTGAAATAGTAGGCTTTAAAAATAACGGTTATTTTGTAATACCATTGTCATATTTGCTGTACATAATACGCAGCATCTTAATTTGATAATGTGAGTTTAAAAATGAAAATTACGTCTAAAGTGAAATCTTTAGCGGCGGCTGGGTTTGTTACAGCAACGTTAGCAAGTACATCTGCAATCGCAGTGCAAACAGTTGATCCTAAGCTTCCTGCATACCAAAAAGAAAGCGGCGTATCGGGTAATTTATCAAGCGTTGGTTCTGATACCTTAGCTAACTTAATGACATTATGGGCTGAGTCATTCAAGCGTAATTATCCAAATGTAAATATTCAAATTCAAGCGGCAGGTTCATCTACTGCACCACCAGCGTTAACTGAGGCGACGGCTAATATTGGTCCTATGAGTCGTAAAATGAAAGATAAAGAGTTGGACGCTTTCGAAAAGAAATACGGCTATAAGCCAATGGCGATTCCTGTTGCTATTGATGCTTTAGCGGTTTATGTTAATAAAGACAACCCTATTAGCGGTATGACGATTGCGCAAGTTGATGCAATTATGTCATCTACACGTAAATGTGGTTATGCTACTGATATTGCAACTTGGGGTGATGCGGGTTTAACGGATTCTTGGAAAAATAAAAGTATTCAGTTATATGGCCGTAACTCTGTGTCAGGTACATACGGTTACTTTAAGAAAAAAGCTTTATGTAAAGGTGATTATAAGAGTAATGTAAATGAGCAGCCTGGTTCTGCTTCTGTTGTACAGTCTGTTTCAACTTCACTAAATGGCATCGGCTATTCAGGTATCGGCTATAAGACGTCAGGTGTTAAATCGGTTGCTTTGACTAAAAAAGAAGGCTCACCTTTTGTTGCAGCGACACCTGAAAATGCATTGTCAGGTAAATACCCATTAGCTCGTTTCTTATATGTGTATGTTAATAAAAAACCTAACCAAGCTTTAGCGCCGTTAGAAAGAGAATTTATCAGAATGGTTTTATCTAAAGAAGGTCAAAAAATCGTTATTAAAGATGGTTATATCCCTCTGCCAGCTAAAGTAGTTAATAAGACGTTAGCTAAGTTATTATAAGATTTAAGGATGGAATAGGAATATACGGATATTATTGGGCAAGGGCGCCACATTAATCAAGATTTACTATAAGCCCCCCCATTTGTTTAAGTAGATAGATAGAGTGATTGAATTTAAAGCTAGGTGCTATTTTTAATGGCTCCTAGTTTTTTTTGCTTGTCGTTTTTGTGATTAGAGAGTGTTTCATTCTTTTGTCATATAAGGTTTGTATAATTTAAATATGATTCATGACTCAATTATTTTTATCGTTAAACTATGACAGCATCTAAACTTCAGGTAAGTGAAACTTATCAAAAGTGGCGTAAGATAAAGGACCAACTAGCTCGTTACGGTGTCGTTGCCGGCGGCTTGGGTGTTATTGTCGCCATTGTCTTAATTTTCTTCTATTTAATGTATGTGGTTTACCCTCTGTTTGTTTCGGCGGATGCTCATGCTTTATACCAATATGAATTACCTGAGAAATCAGCAGGTAAGAGCCTGCATCTAACAACTGAAGAGCAAAATGAAGTTGCGGTACGTTTTACCGATCAAGGTAAAGCTGTTTTCTTTGCTACAGCAACGGGTAAAGTTCTTAAAGTCCAATCTGTTGTTCCAGAAGAGGCGAGTATTTCTAGCTTTAGTGTAGGGACTCCATCGCGAGGACGTATTGCATACGGCTTAAATAATGGTAGTGTCCTTGTTGCCCGGCATAAATACCAAATAACTTATCCTGGCGATAAGCGCTTAATTACTCCGCAGCTTGAGTTTCCTTTGGGAGAGCAAGCGTTGCAGCTTGATTCTCAAGGTCAGGCAATCACTCATGTGGCTTTTAGGATGGGCGAATCAGGCACTACTTTAGTCGCAAGAACTGCGGATAATAGAGTATTGCTAACTAATTTTTTTAAAGAAGAGTCACTTTTTTCTGATGATGACAGTTTTGAGCGTGTTGATGTTGAGATAGATGTAGATTCTAAGGATCTTGAATACATCTTGCTTGATAAGGAGCAGCGTAACTTGTATTTAGCAAGTCGCACAGGCCGCTTAAGTGTGTTTGATATCAGTGATAAAGAAAACCCTCACCTTGTTCAGCATACTGAGTTGCTGAATGTGGGAGAGAAGTTAACTAGCTTAGTATTTTTGACGGGCGAGCTGTCTTTATTGGCAGGCGATAATACAGGTTTGGTGTCACAGTGGACTGCCGTACGTGATGTCAGTAACCATATGTCAGTTCAGAAATTGCGTGTCTTTAAAGTTTCGGACTATGCTGTTGTCGGTGTTGATGCTGAGCAGCGTAGAAAAGGGTTTGTTGCTGTAGATGCTAAAGGTGCCGTTGGGATATATCACTCAACCGCTGAAAGGGAATTGTTGAGAGCGCAAATTACTTCAGCGCAGCCAGAATTGTTGGCTATGTCACCGAGGGCTAATGTTTTCATGCTTCAAGACGAGCAGGGAATGATTAATGTTTGGTGTGTGGAAAATGAACACCCTGAAGTGTCGATTAAATCTATTTGGCAAGAAGTATGGTATGAAAGTTATCCTAAGCCTGACTATATCTGGCAATCTTCTTCTTCAAGTAATGATTTTGAACCTAAATATAGCTTAACTCCCTTAGTTTTTGGTACTTTGAAAGCGGCATTTTACGCGATGATGATTGCTGTGCCGTTGGCAATTATGGGGGCTATTTATACTGCGTATTTTATGACCTCAAGTCTGCGCAGAGTAGTTAAGCCAAGTATTGAAATTATGGAGGCTTTACCTACCGTGATTTTGGGTTTCTTGGCAGGGCTTTGGTTGGCGCCTTTTATTGAAGAGAATTTAATGGCGGTGTTTAGTATTTTATTAACGCTGCCTGTTGCCGTGCTGTTATTTGCTTATCTATGGCAATATATTCCTAAGGGTATACGCTTACGAATACCAGAAGGAACAGAGGCTGCGATATTAATACCGGTTATTCTTTTGGCAACTTACTTTGCAATTAGCGTCAGCGCTCCTATGGAAGCGATTATGTTTGATGGCAGCCTTATCAGTTGGTTTAATACTGAGTGGGGCATAGGTTACGATCAGCGTAACTCGTTAGTGGTCGGTATCGCTATGGGTTTTGCGGTGATCCCTACTATTTTCTCGATCACTGAAGATGCTATTTTTAGTGTGCCTAAACACTTAACGGTTGGTTCTTTAGCTTTAGGTGCAACGCCTTGGCAAACGATGACTAAAGTTGTGTTATTAACGGCTAGCCCCGGTATTTTCTCAGCAGTAATGATCGGCTTAGGGCGTGCTGTGGGTGAGACCATGATTGTATTGATGGCAACGGGTAATACACCGGTGATGGATTTAAGCGTATTTCAAGGTATGCGTACCTTATCAGCTAATATTGCCGTGGAAATGCCTGAGTCGGAAGTGGATAGTACGCATTACCGAGTGTTATTTCTTGCTGCCTTAGTCTTGTTTTCTTTTACTTTTATTTTTAATACCTTAGCTGAAATTGTTCGTCAGCGCTTACGTGAAAAATACAGTTCATTATGAAAATGCTTGATTATAAAATTTCAGATTTAAAGGTGTCAGTATGATTCGTGAATGGTTTAAAACCGGTGCGCCGTGGGTATGGCTAAATGCTGCAGCGGTGAGTTTAAGTCTAATTATGGTTTTTGGCTTACTTACTTTAATTGCAGTTCGTGGCTTAGGACATTTCTGGCCTGCGAATGTTGCTTCTATTGCTTATGTGGAAAATGCAAATGAGCAAGCTATTACTATTATTGCTGAAATGGTTGACCAGCAAGTATTAAAACCCGAACTTGCAGAAGCGGCAGGTTATACGCCTGAACAAGCAGCTGCAGGATTAACGCAATATTTAGTGAAAACCGGCAACAGAGATGTGAGTGGCTTAGACTTTCGTTGGTTACTCGGTAAAGATATTAAGAAAACTGAGTATCCTGAAAATTTAATGGTGCTAGAGCGTCGTGAATGGGGTAATTTTTATGGTTATTTAGAGACTATAAAAGAAGAGGGTAAGGTTGTTGCGCAGGGCGAGCAAGCTTGGGCGATATTAGCTGAGCGCATGGAGCGTACACTGGATATCTTTGAGCAAATTAAGACTATAGAAAAGGGCGAAATTGGTACGATCAATTACCAGTTGGAACGCTTACGTTTAAAAGAACGAAAATTAGAGCTTGAAGATAAGTTGGATGCAGAAGCAAAACAAAGTCTTGCTAGCGAAAAAGCGGTATTTGAAAAAGCTTATCAAGCCTTACAAGCTAATTTAGCCGATCTTAACCAGAAAATTAGACGTGATAGTCTAAGTGCTAAGACATCAAGTGGCGAGGAAGTTGAAATAGCATTAGAGCATATCGTGTTGTATTATCAGCCTAATGCTATGAATGTCTTGCAAAAGGTTGGTCATTATTTAGCTAAAGGCTGGGAATTCCTTAGTGAAGATCCACGGGAAGCCAATACCGAAGGCGGTGTTTTTCCCGCTATTTTCGGAACCGTTATGATGGTTATGATTATGGCGGTAATTGTGACCCCTTTTGGTGTGATTGCAGCGGTGTATATGCGTGAATATGCCAAGCAAGGTCTTACGACGCGTATTATACGAATTGCGGTGAATAACTTAGCTGGTGTACCTTCGATTGTCTATGGTGTGTTTGGTTTGGGTTTTTTCGTCTACATTTTAGGTGGCAATATAGATAGTTTGTTTTTCCCTGAAGCGTTGCCAGCGCCAACTTATGGTACACCCGGGATGTTCTGGGCTTCATTGACGTTGGCCTTATTAACTTTGCCTGTGGTTATCGTTGCTACAGAAGAGGGTTTATCGCGTGTACCGAAATCAATTCGTGAAGGTAGTCTAGCGTTAGGTGCGACAAAAGCTGAAACCTTATGGTTGACTGTGTTGCCTATGGCAAGCCCAGCAATGATGACGGGTTTGATTTTGGCGGTTGCGCGAGCTGCGGGTGAGGTTGCGCCTTTGATGTTAGTTGGGGTAGTAAAGTTAGCCCCCACGCTACCTTTAGATGGTAATTTTCCTTTTATGCACTTAGACAGAAAGTTTATGCATCTGGGTTTTCATATTTATGATGTAGGCTTTCAAAGTCCGAATGTTGAAGCGGCTAGACCATTAGTTTATGCGACCTCATTATTATTGGTTATGGTTATTATCAGCTTAAATTTATTTGCTGTTAGTATTAGAAATCATTTGCGCGAGAAGTATAAAGCCTTAGAAAGTTAGTGGCTGATACATCGTTAATATCGAACATTATTTTAAAAAAACTGAGTGATCTTATGAGTTCAGAACCTGTACGTACACATGCCATTGATATGAATACTATTGCGCAAAAAAATCAACTGAATAAAGGCATGAATGAAACCAGTATTCAAATACAAGACTTAAACTTGTTTTACGGAGAGAAACAAGCGCTACATAGCATTAATATGGAGATACCGAAGAAGCAAGTAACGGCTTATATCGGCCCAAGTGGTTGTGGTAAATCGACTTTATTACGTTGTATTAATCGCATGAATGATTTGGTCGATAGCGCCAGAATAGAAGGCAGGATAAATATTGAAGGTAATGATATTTATCGCCCCGGTGTTGATGTTGCTGAATTGCGGCGCCATGTGGGTATGGTATTTCAAAAGCCAAACCCTTTTCCAAAGTCCATTTATGAAAATGTTGCCTATGGGTTACGTATTCAAGGCATTAATGACCGTCGAATTTTAGATGAAGCAGTAGAGAAGTCATTACGTGGTGCAGCGATTTGGGATGAAGTTAAAGATCGTTTGCAAGATAATGCCTTAGGCATATCTGGTGGGCAGCAGCAGCGTTTGGTGATTGCGCGTGCGATTGCTATTGAACCGACGATTTTATTGCTGGATGAGCCATCGTCTGCATTAGATCCGATTTCATCATTAAAAATTGAAGAATTAATTAATGAGTTGAAAGAAACCTATACCATTGTTATTGTTACTCATAATATGCAACAAGCGGCGCGAGTTTCAGATTACACGGCCTTTATGTATATGGGTGATTTAATTGAATTCGGAGACACTAATACCATCTTCACTAATCCTGAAAAAAAGCAGACTGAAGATTATATTACCGGTCGTTACGGCTAAACACGATATTGAGTGAGTAAAAAAATGGAAAAGCAGCAAATAGGTAAGCATATTTCTCATAAATTTAATGAAGAAATAGAAGATATCCGTAATCAATTTTTAGTAATGGGTGGGATAGTTGAGCAGCAATTAGCCGATGCTGTTGAAGCGTTGGTGACTGGGAATCTCGAATTAGCTGAAAAGGTTATTCAGGGTGATGCTGCGGTTAATAACCTAGAACATGATATTGATGAAGCTTGTTTGTTAATTATTGCTAAAAGACAACCGGCTGCCTTTGATTTACGTTTACTAATTGCTATTTCCAAGGCGATTAGTGAGTTGGAGCGTGTGGGGGATCAGGCTAAACGTATTGCTGATATGGCAATTAAACTTGAAGAGTTTAATAAAGGTTATACTGATTTTCATGAGTTAAAGCATTTATTGGAGTTAGTTAGGTCTATATTGAATGATGCATTGGATGCTTTTGCTCGATTAGATGTAGAGAGTGCTGTTGAAGTGGTTTTGCGCGATAAAGACGTTGATCAAGAGTATATTAGTATTTTTCGTCAGCTTACCTTATCTATGATGGAAGATAGTCGTAATATCAAACGCACACTCAATGTAATGCAAGCAATTCGTTCATTGGAAAGAATTAGTGATCATGCCGGTAATGTTTGTGACTATGTGATTTATGCCGTACAAGGACAGGATGTTAGGCATATTTCCGGGGATAAGATTAAGGCTACAGTGTTAGGGCGCAAGGCTTAAATTGGAATTGCTAGCGTTTTAAAATGTAATGATAAGGGGTGACGTTTGTCGGCTCTTTTTGTTTGTTTCGCTAGGATATTAGTTTGTCCTGTTATTTTCCCTAGCAAGGGCGCTCAGCATTAAAAGTCGGCTTATCCCTTTCGTGATTATTCATAGCAACTTATAATGTTTTTTAGTCAATTAATTAGCTTGGGTTATGGTTGCTAATTAAGCTAAAGGTGTGAGGTGGTTTGGTTCTATGGATAAATTAACGGGAATGAAAGTATTTGCCAGTGTTGCCAAGGCCGGTAGTTTTGTTGGTGGAGCCAAAGAAATGTCTGTCTCTAGGGCGATGGCAACCAAACACATTGGCCACTTGGAAAGTTATTTAGGTGCTCGCTTATTTAACCGTACCACACGTAGTTTAAGCTTAACTGATGTCGGCGCAGCTTATTTGCAGCGCTGTCGAATCATTCTTTCTGAGATTGAAGAAATGGAAGACGCGGTTACGCAATTGCATACTGAGCCTAGGGGAAAGTTAAAAATTAGTTCGCCACCTATTATTGGTGCTTTATATATTGCACCTGCCATTGCCGAGTTCTTGGCGATGCATAAAGACCTGTCGGTTAATTTAGTTTTACAGAGTAATATTGGTGATTTGGTTGATGAAGGCATCGATGTCGCGATTACTTTTGGCAGCTTAGAAGATACCAGTCATATTGCTAAAAAGCTCGCTAGTTCTCCTTTGTTAGTTTGCGGTTCACCATCTTACTTTGAGGAGCAGGGTAAGCCGCTTGTGCCGGATGATTTACTTAATCATAGTTGTTTGGTGAATTGGGCTATTCCTCCACGAAATAAATGGCTTTTTAGAGGTTTAGAAGGTAAAAAGGAGGTGCTTGTTTCTGGGCGAATGCAAGCTAATGCTGCCGATCCCATTCGCATTGCCGCTAAAAAAGGCCTAGGTTTGGTTATGTTGCCTGAGTATATTGTTGCCCGAGATATAGAAAAAGGCTATTTACAGGTTGTTTTAGATGATTATGCGATAGAGCCTATGAATATTCATGCAGTTTACCCGCATCGAAAATACTTATCCGCTAAAGTTCGTACCTTTTTAGTCTTTCTTGAGGATTGGCTAAAAACAAAAGCTGCAGCCCGTGAATAAAGCTCTTATTGAGAAATGGAATGCTATTTATTCTGAGAGCGTAGTATCGGAGGTCAGATCTAGCGAGGTTCTAAGTGATAATCTTTATTTATTACCCGAATCGGGGCAAGCATTAGACTTGGCTTGCGGTTTGGGCGCTAATGCTTTGTTGCTAGCTAAGCAGGGTATGACCGTGCAGGCATGGGATATTTCGACGCTCGCCTTACAAAAATTACAGGCCCAAGCAGACACTGAAGCCTTAGCAGTTAAGACCTTCGCCCAAGAAATCAGCCCGGGCAGTTTTTCTGCAAACAGTTTTGATGTGGTCGTTGTGAGTCGATTCCTTGACCGTTCGATTTGTAATGCGATAATGGAATGTTTAAAGCCGAATGGCTTGCTTTTTTATCAAACTTATACGCAACATAAAATTTATCCGCAAGGGCCTAAAAATCCGAATTTTTTACTAGCAGATAATGAAATGTTAAGGTTATTTTCCTCGATGAAGGTTATTTATTATCGTGAAAATAGAGCTTTAGGTGATATACGGCAAGGCTTGAGGAATGAAGCGCAGTTTATCGGGCAAAAAAGCTTGGTAATTCGCTCTAGTTGATAGTCTACAAACTTATAGAATGAACGCATGATAGAGAATTTAACACCCCAACAGTCCTGGACATATATGCAGGAAACCCCTTCCGCGGTAATGATTGACGTCAGAACTAAAGTTGAACATGGTTTTGTGGGACATCCTTTATCTGCAGTACACGTGCCTTGGAAAGAATGTCCAGGTTGGCAAGTTAATACGCAATTTGTTGAGCAAGTAAAAGTAGCTGTTAATAATGATTTAACAAGACCTGTGCTACTTTTATGCCGTAGTGGCCAGCGCTCTCTTGACGCGGCACAAGCCCTAGAAGAGGCAGGTTTTGTACATTCAATTAATATATTGGATGGCTTTGAAGGTGCTTTAGATGATGATAAGCATCGAGGCAATCTCAGTGGTTGGCGATATAGTCAATTACCTTGGGAGCAAAGTTAATAAATTCGCTGTTTGAACAAACACCCCCCGATTTTTAAATTAACCGTACAAATAAAGTGATAGATAAATTAAGAAATATAGCAATCATTGCGCACGTTGACCATGGTAAAACAACTTTGGTTGATAAATTATTAGAGCAGTCAGGTACTTTTTCGGCACATGAAAAGACCTCTGAAAGAATGATGGATTCTAACGACCTTGAAAAAGAGCGTGGAATTACCATTCTGGCAAAAAATACTGCAATTGACTGGAATGGCTATCACATTAATATTGTAGATACACCAGGACATGCTGACTTCGGTGGTGAGGTTGAGCGTGTATTGTCAATGGTTGACTCTGTATTGTTATTAGTTGATGCCGTTGATGGGCCTATGCCACAAACGCGTTTTGTGACTAAAAAAGCTTTTGCTTTGGGTTTAAAACCTATCGTTGTTATTAACAAAGTTGACCGTCCGGGCGCACGTCCTGATTGGGTTGTTGACCAAACATTTGATTTGTTTGATAACTTAGGTGCAACCGATGAGCAGCTAGATTTTCCAATTATCTACGCATCTGCTTTAAATGGTTTTGCTGGCCTAGAGGCTGATGTTTCTGGTGGCGATATGACACCATTATTTCAAACCATTATTGATAAAGTAGCGCCTCCACCTGTTGATATTGATGCACCTTTTCAGATGCAAGTTATCAGCTTAGATTATAACTCTTACGTGGGTGTTATCGGCATTGGACGTATACAGCGTGGTACAGTAAAGAAAAATCAGCCGTTAACTTTAGTGGATGCTGAAGGTAAAAAACGTAACGGTCGTATGTTGAAGATTTATGGGTTCAGCGGTTTAGAGCGTGTTGAAGTGGATTCTGCACAAGCGGGAGATATTATCGCTTTCTGTGGTATCGAAAATTTACAAATTTCTGAAACTATATGCCATCCTGATCACATAGATGCATTGCCGGCTCTATCAATTGATGAGCCAACAGTGAGCATGACTTTCCAAGTAAACAACTCACCGTTTGCAGGAAAAGAAGGTAAGTACATTACCACGCGTCAAATTTATGATCGTTTACAAAAAGAATTACAACATAATGTAGCTTTACGTGTTGATACGACTGAAGATCCAGATAAATTTAAAGTATCAGGTCGTGGTGAGTTGCATTTATCAGTTTTAATTGAAAATATGCGCCGTGAAGGCTATGAGATGGGTGTTTCTCGTCCGCAAGTTATTATCAGAGAAATTGATGGCGTTAAGTCTGAGCCTTATGAAAACGTAACTATTGAAGTTGAAGAACAGCATCAAGGTGCGATCATGGAAAAATTAGGTGACCGTAAAGGTGATCTAAAAGATATGGTTCCAGATGGTAAAGGACGTATTCGTTTAGAATATATTGTACCTTCTCGTGGTTTATTAGGCTTCCAAACAGAATTTTTAACAGCAACTTCTGGCTCAGGTTTGTTCTATCACGTATTCGATCATTATGGTGCAGTAAAAGATGGTGCTGTGGGCAATCGTATTCGTGGTGTATTAATCTCCATGTCTAAAGGTAAAGCCGTTGATTATTCTTTATACCCACTACAAGCGCGTGGTGAATTGTTGATTGTTAATGGTGATGAAATCTACGAAGGTCAATTAGTAGGTATTCATTCACGTACTAATGATTTAACGGTTAACCCAACTAAACCTAAGCCATTAACTAACGTTCGTGCATCAGGTACAGATGAAAGTTTGACTTGTGCGCGAATCCAAAAAATGACTTTAGAGCAAGCTTTAGAGTTTATTGCGGATGATGAGTTAGTTGAGGTAACACCAGCATCTATTCGTTTGCGTAAAATATTATTAACTGAAAATGATCGCAAACGCGCGAAGTAATAATGTCTTGGGGCGGGCAATGCTCGCCCCTTGGTAACTCTCATTGTTCACGGGTAAATACATATAAACACTCGTCATTCCCGAAGCCTGCCCAGTCAAGCGTGGGCACAAGCTTTATCGGGGATTCACGTTAAACATAGATTCCTGCTAACAGTATGCAGGAATGGCGAGCTGAAAAACTGCTTGTACCTTTTAATAATGAGAAGCTACGCCCCTTGTATTTAATAATATAAAAAAATGACAGATAGAATCGCAAGCGTTGAACGTAATACGCTGGAAACGCAAATTAGTATTAGCATTAATTTAGATGGCACAGGTAAAGCTAGGTTTGATACTGGCGTACCTTTTCTAGAGCATATGCTGGATCAAATTGCGCGGCATGGCATGATTGATATGGATGTGACCTGCAAAGGTGATTTACAAATCGATGATCATCATACTGTTGAAGATATAGGTATTACTTTAGGGAAGGCCTTTGCGAAGGCTTTGGGCGATAAAAAAGGCTTGGTTCGTTATGGTCATGCTTATGTGCCCTTAGATGAATCTTTATCGCGAGTTGTCATTGATTTTTCAGGTCGCCCTGGCTTGTATTATGAGGTGCATTTTTCGCGAGCTATGATCGGCACTTTTGATGTTGATTTATTGCGTGAATTCTTCCAAGGATTTGTTAATCATGCAGGCGTCAGCTTGCATATTGATAACTTGAAAGGTGTGAACGCGCATCATATTGCTGAAACTGTTTTTAAAGCAATGGGTCGTGCTTTGCGTATGGCTGTTGCTGAAGATCCACGTATGGCAGGTATAATGCCTTCCACTAAGGGTGTTTTGTAAGCTAACAAGCCCCGTATTTTTAATTGATATATCTAATTTATTAAAATGTCTTCCGTAGCCGTCATAGATTATGGCATGGGCAATCTCCACTCCATTGCCAAAGCTTTGCAACACGCAGCACCTGATGTTGATGTTCGTGTTGTTTCTGATAAAAAATCCATATTATCCGCTGATCGCGTAGTCTTCCCTGGTGTGGGTGCTATGCGTGACTGTATGCATGCCTTACACGATACTGAGTTAAATCAAGTTATTACTCAGGTTGCTGAAACTAAGCCATTGCTTGGTATTTGTTTGGGTATGCAAGCATTACTGACTAGCAGTGAAGAAAATGGGGGTATTGAATGTTTGAATATTCTTCCTGGTCAAGCTAAGCATTTTGCTGAAGATTTACGTGCTGCCAATGGCGAGCGTTTAAAAATTCCGCATATGGGCTGGAATCAAGTGGAGCAACACGCTCACCCGCTTTGGGAAGGTATTACCCAAAACAGTCGTTTCTATTTTGTGCATAGCTATTACGCGCAACCTGACAATTCTGCTATTGTTGCCGCGACGACGGAATACCCTGAAAAGTTTGCCTGTGCTTTAGCTAAAGATAATATCTTTGCCGTGCAGTTTCATCCTGAAAAAAGTCAAACAGCTGGATTGCAGCTACTTAATAATTTTTTACATTGGGATGGACAGGCTTAATTTAAGCGACCTCCCTAAATTTATTCCACACTATTTGAGGCTAAAAAAATGTTGTTAATACCCGCCATTGATCTAAAAGATGGTAAATGTGTTCGTTTACGTCAAGGACGTATGGAAGATGACACAGTATTTTCAGATAATCCTGTTGAAGTTGCAGGGCGCTGGGTAGCCGCAGGAGCACGACGCATTCATTTGGTCGATTTAGATGGTGCTTTTGCTGGTAAGCCAAAAAACGCTGAAATTATTCATGAGATTGTTGCCGCTTATCCCGATGTACCTGTACAAATTGGTGGTGGTATCCGTGATGAAGAAACGGTACAAGCTTATTTAGATGCTGGTGTGCAATATGTCATTATTGGTACTAAAGCAGTAAGTGACCCACTATTCGTGCGTGATATTGCATTAGCTTACCCAGGGCATGTTATTGTTGGATTAGATGCTAAAGACGGTAAAGTAGCCGTTGATGGTTGGTCTAAACTATCACGCCATGATGTGGTAGATATGGCGCAGAAATTCGAGTCTTATGGTGTTGAATCCATTATTTATACCGATATTTCTCGTGACGGCATGATGAATGGCGTTAATGTTGAAGCGACTGCAAAATTAGCAAATGCAATTCGAATTCCTGTTATTGCATCAGGTGGTATCACCAATATGGATGATATTACTGCCTTAGGCGCTGTAGCTGACCAAGGCATTATGGGCGCTATTACCGGTCGTGCTATTTATGAAGGTACATTGGATTTCGCTGAAGCAGAAAAACTAGCAGAATCGTTTGCTTAAGATAAGACTAAGAGCACCTTTGAATTAAAAAGGGGCTCATTCTTGCTCTTTTAGATAATAAATACCTATTTTAAACAACAGTTATGAGCTTAGCTAAACGAATTATTCCGTGCCTTGATGTTGATAATGGCCGCGTTGTTAAAGGCGTGAAATTTGTTGATATCCGTGATGCAGGTGATCCTGTAGAGGTCGCGCGCCGATATGACCGCGAAGGTGCGGATGAAATCACTTTTTTGGATATTACCGCAACACATCATGATCGCGATACTATTGTGCATGTGGTTGAGCAGGTTGCGAGCGAAGTGTTTATACCTTTAACGGTCGGTGGCGGTATCAGGAAGCTGGAAGATATTCGGCGCATGCTGAATGCCGGTGCGGATAAAGTGGGTATTAACAGTGCTGCTGTTTTTAATCCTGAGTTTGTTCGTGAAGCAGCAGACAAGTTTGGTTCACAATGTATTGTTGTGGCAATAGATGCTAAAAAAGTAAGTCAGGCTGGTGAAGTTGATCGTTGGGAAATTTTCACTCATGGAGGCCGTAAAGAAACAGGGATTGATGCCATCGAATGGGCAAAGAAAATGGTTGATTACGGTGCTGGTGAGATTTTACTAACGAGCATGGACCGAGATGGCACGCGCGAAGGTTTTGATTTAGATTTAACACGCGCTATTAGTGAAGCGGTTACTGTGCCAGTTATTGCTTCTGGTGGTGTAGGTAATTTACAGCATTTAGCTGACGGAGTTACTCAAGGCAAAGCTGATGCTGTACTAGCAGCGAGTATTTTTCATTTCGCCGAATATAGTGTTCAGGAAGCTAAAGAGCATATGGCAAGCCAAGGCATAGAGGTGCGCTTAGCATGAGCGGAACTTGGCTGGATGAAATACGTTGGACAGCTGATGGCCTAGTTCCTGTGATCGCTCAGCAAGCAGATACGGGTAAAGTCGTTATGTTTGCGTGGATGAATCGTGAGTCCTTAGTACTTACTAATGAGTGTGGCTATGCGGTGTATTGGTCGCGCTCACGTAATAAATTATGGCGTAAAGGCGAAGAGTCAGGCAATAGGCAGAAAGTTTTAGCTATCTCTTTAGATTGTGATGAAGATGTTATCTTATTAAGTATTGAACAAGAGGGCGGTATTTCTTGTCATACGGGTAGAGAAAGTTGTTTTTATCGGACTTTAGAGCAAGGTGTTTGGCAAGAAAATTCACCCGTATTAAAAGATCCTGCTGAAATGTATAAAAAATAATAGCGACAGTAGGGTGGACTTTAAGTCCGCTAATATAATTTATGGAATATCGAGCATGAGTGAAGTTTTAACCGAATTAGCTGCTATTTTAGAGCAGCGCAAACAAGAGTCTGCTGATAGTTCTTATGTGGCTAGTTTATATGCGAAAGGTTTAGACACTATTTTAAAGAAAATAGGTGAAGAAGCCACTGAGACAGTTATTGCTGCAAAAGATGGAAATAAAGAACAGATTGTTTATGAAACAGCTGATTTATGGTTTCATTGTATGGTTATGTTGGCTGATCAAGGTTTAAGTCCTGACGATGTTTTGAATGAATTGCAGCGTCGCTTTGGTTTATCTGGTTTAACAGAAAAAGCACAGCGTAATAAATAATACACATAACGTAAGAGGATTTTATTATGGGAATTAGTGTTACTCAGTTAGTTATTGTTTTAGTCATTGTTTTGGTGTTATTTGGCACTAAACGACTGCGTAATATGGGCGGTGATTTAGGTGGCGCAATTAAAGGCTTTCGCTCTGCTATGAAAGATGGCGAAGGGGATAAAAATCTGTCAGATAAAGATGACGATGTGATCGATGTTGAGGTCACAGATAAAGAACAAGAAAAAGACAAAGTCTAAGCCATGTTTGATGTCGGGTTTTGGGAGCTTTGTTTAATTGGTATTGTCAGTTTATTGGTTATAGGGCCAGAGAAACTGCCTAAGCTTGCACGGATTGCAGGCTTTTGGGTGGGTAAAACACGGCATGTTGTTGCTTCTGTTAAAGAAGAGATTAAAGAAGAGCTAAAGGAAGAAGAGTTAAGGCAGCTGTTGAAAGAGCAGCAGGCACAATTAGATGAGATGACTAAAGGCTTGGATTTAAATCAGCGAGCCGAGCATTTTTTAGATGCAAAAGACAAAACGGATAAAGAATCAGATGTCGGAAAATGATGAAGTAGAGCAACCGTTTATTTCCCATCTTATAGAATTACGTAACCGATTATTGCGCGTAGTGCTCAGCGTTTTAGTGGTTTTTTTAGCAATGACTCCCTTTGCTAATGAGATTTACAGCTTTTTAGCTCAGCCACTCATGCATTTTTTGCCAGAAAATAGTTCAATGGTTGCCATTGATGTGGTTTCACCTTTTTTAACTCCGTTTAAATTGGTTTTAGTCGCGGCAATATTCCTTTCTGTGCCTATTATTCTGTATCAATTTTGGGCGTTTGTTGCGCCTGGACTCTACTCCCATGAAAAGCGTATGATTGCGCCTTTATTAATGGCGAGTACTTTATTATTTGCGCTAGGCATGGTCTTTGCCTATTTTGTAGTATTCCCCTTGGTTTTTGGCTTTTTAACGTCTGCCGCACCAGAAGGCGTAACAGTGATGACGGATATTGCCAAATATCTGGATTTTGTACTGACGATGTTTTTTGCTTTTGGGATGGCTTTTGAAGTACCTATAGTCACAATTGTTTTGGTTTGGGCTGGTATTATGACGCCACACCAACTTGCCGATAAACGTCCGTATGTTATTGTCGGTGCTTTTGTTGTCGGTATGTTTTTAACACCGCCCGATGCTATTTCTCAGACTTTGCTTGCGATACCTATTTGGTTATTATTTGAAGTAGGTTTATTGTTCTCTCGCTTATTTGTTAGAAAAGGCGAAGGTAAGCGTATAGCTAAGCAGTAGTTACTGGGGAAGCTTCTAATGCTCCGTATTAGGTGGAAGGGCTGGGCCTTAGTTCGCTAATACCAAGAGCTAAGGAATGCGCATTCAATAACCTCCGAAACTTTAAATTATAAAGCACTGCCAGTCCTCAAAGGACTGGCAGTGCTTCCGGATATTATTTAATTTTTATTCTTAAGCTATTCTTTTACCTCTTCCTGATTACCCATGAGTCTCCGCCAAGTTAGGATAAAGAAACGGCAACACTCTATAGCACGTCATTCCCGAAGTCTTTTGTCGGGAATCTATGTAGTAAAAATTTAGATTCCTGCTAAGAGAATGCAGGAATGACGAGGTGTTTAGTTGGCTGTTTTTAAAATGGCGGAAGCTCAT
>JAUVAA010000057.1 GCA_030591965.1 bacterium | reverse complement strand
GGGGGATTGAGGGGGGATCTATAAAAACATAGGTCTTTGATATTATTTATATTTTAATTAAATATAAAACCTCCCCTAGCCCCTCCTTGATAAGGAGGGGGATTATACTGAATACTTTCACAGCCTCTAAAGCCCCTCCCACAAAAAACTCTTATATTCACTCGTCTTTATTATTCATTGTTTTTTAAATCTTTTGTCATGACTTATTCCACCATTGAAGCCTTTGTTGGCAACACGCCTTTAGTGAAATTACAGCGCTTGATTAAGCAAAGTTCTAATACCGTTTTAGTTAAACTCGAAGGTAATAACCCTGCCGGCTCCGTTAAAGATCGTCCTGCTATGAGTATGATTAAACATGCAGAAGCGCGTGGTGAAATAAAGCCAGGCGATTGTTTAATTGAAGCAACCAGTGGCAATACCGGTATCGCATTAGCCATGGCCGCCGCAATTAAAGGTTATAAAATGACCTTAATTATGCCGGATAATATGAGTGCTGAACGCCGCGCTTCTATGAAAGCGTATGGTGCAGATATTATCTTGACGCCTGCTGCAGGTAGCATGGAAGCGGCTATTGATTTAGCTAGAAAAATGGAAGCGGAAGGTGAGGGTCGTATTTTAGATCAGTTCTCTAACCCTGATAATCCTAGAGCACATTATGAAGGAACAGGCCCTGAAATTTGGCGCGATACGCAAGGTCAAGTTACTCATTTTGTCAGCGCTATGGGAACGACGGGCACCATTATGGGGACATCACAATTTTTGAAAGAGCAAAACCCAGAGGTACAGATAGTCGGTGTACAACCTGAAGATGGCGCTAAAATCCCTGGTATACGTCGTTGGCCTGAAGAGTATTTACCTAAAATTTATCAAGCGGCACGCGTTGATCAAATTATGAATATGGATCAACACACAGCAGAGCAAACCATGCGTGATTTAGCTACTCAAGAAGGTATTTTTGGAGGCGTTTCATCAGGTGGAGCTGTTGCTGCAGCATTAAGACTGGCACAAGAAGTTGAAAATGCAACAATAGTCGCGATTATCTGTGATCGTGGCGATCGTTATTTATCTACTGGGGTATTTCCCAGTTAAAATTCAGGCTATCACTTTATGCGGGACAAACTAAATATTGTAGACTGTGGCTTCAGGCCGCTTTTATAGTAAGTTAGCGAAATTATTGGCGGGCTAAAGCTAAGTCCTATCAATATAAAATCTCCCGCTTTAAGTTCGTAGCCAAAGTTCAGAAGAATCAAATCACTATTACAGTTACTGTTTGATTGTAGCTGTATATTGCGCTTAACCCCGCTCCTCTTATATAACTCAAAAAGAAAAACATGGCACGCAGACGTTTCCCTAGAAAAAAGAAATTACCCGAAGAAGCAGTAAAAGTTACGATTGAATCTTTAGCTCATGATGGCCGTGGTGTGGCTCATGTCGATGGCAAAGTCATCTTTATTGATGAAGCTTTGCCTGGCGAAGAGCTAGAGTTCATTTATACCGATAGCCGTAAAGATTATGCTGAAGGTAGAGTGGAAACATTATTTACGCGTGCGCCTGAACGTGTTGATGCTAAATGTGAACACTTTGGTAAGTGCGGTGGTTGCAGTTTTCAGCATGTAGAAGATGCTGCTCAAATCAGCTTCAAACAAGCATTACTTGTTGATCAATTTCAACGTATCGGCAAAGTTACTATTCCTGAGATTTGGGTGCCATTAACAGGCCCTCATTGGGGATACCGTCAAAAAGCGCGTATGGGTGTTAAATATGTGCAGAAGAAAGGGCGGGTATTAGTAGGATTTCGTGAGCGTCGCAATCAATTTTTAGCTGAAATGGAAAGCTGCAAGGTGATGAATCCCCTTGTTGGTGAAAAATTAATGGCTTTATCAGAAATGATAGGGAAATTAAGTATTAAAGATAAAATCCCTCAAATTGAAGTCGCGATTGGCGATGAAGATTGTGTTTTAGCATTTCGTGTTTTAGAACCAGCAACAGCCGAAGATAAAGAAATCATGCGTGCTTTTGGGCATGAGCATAAGATTTCTTTGTGTTTGCAATCTAAAGGCCCTGATACGATTGTGCCAATTGAAGGTGAGCCAGAAGTTATGCTCACTTATGCTTTACCTGACCAAGGTGTACATTTTCGCTTTAAGCCTGCGATGTTTACGCAAGTGAACTATGAAATTAACCGTAAAATGATTACTCGCGTTATGCAGGAAATGGATTTTAACGAAAATGATCATGTTTTAGATTTATTCTGTGGACTGGGTAATTTTACTTTGCCTATTGCAACTAAAGCAGGTCATGTTGTAGGCGTTGAAGGTGATCAACCTTTGGTTAATCATGCGAAAGACAATGCCCAATTAAACAACCTAAGTAACGTTGAATTTTATGCAGCTGATTTAAGTAAAGATGTCAGTGGTCAAGCATGGGCGCAACAGAGCTATAATAAAGTCATATTAGACCCGTCGCGAGCAGGTGCTTCTGATGTTTTGCCTAATTTGAAAAAGTGGAATCCAGAGTTAATTATGTATGTTTCTTGTAATCCCTCTACATTGGCTAGAGATGCAGGAATTTTAGTTAATGAAATGGGCTATACCTTAGTTAAAGCGGGTGTCATGGATATGTTCCCGCAAACAGGGCATGTAGAATCCATAGCTTTATTTAAAAAGTAAAGCTATGTTGAGCGATCCTTTACCTAAGCGATATATTGAAGTTTGTATCGCAACGCAAACTTTAGATTTGATTGAAGATAGTGCTGTTATCCATAGCTATCCAGTTTCAACGGCTAAAAATGGGGCAGGTGAGCAGATGGGCTCGGAGTGCACGCCACGAGGCTGGCATAAAATCAGAGCTAAAATTGGTGCTGATCAGCCTTTAAACTCTGTTTTTATTGGTCGACGGACTACCGGTGAAATTTATACGCCTGAACTAAGTCAGGAAAATCCAGATCGCGACTGGATTTTAACGCGTATTCTTTGGCTCGGTGGTTTGGAAGCAAGGGTCAATCGCTATGGTGAAGTAGATAGCGCATGGCGCTATATTTATATCCATGGCTGCCCCGACCATTTAATGCAAGGAAAGCCTGAGTCCCATGGCTGTATTAGAATGCATAATGCAGATGTTTTAGATTTATTTAATCAAATAAATATTGGTGAGTATGTTTGGCTGCATATTTAGGGGTTAATGTTACGCATGCCATAAATGAAACGATATAGTAATAGCTTGTGGGGATTATAAATGCATGATTTTATTCTCCCACCCAACCCTCTCAAACAAGAGAGGGCTTAAGTCAAAAGCCCCTCCCACACATTCTTATTTCTGTATTACTCTAAATAGCGGTTAATCGCTGCAATATCTGCAATATCTAAAGTGCTTGCTGCATTTTTCAAACGTATACCACTCACTAAATAAGCGTAACGAGATTTTGAATATCTACTCTGTGCGCTAGTATAGTTTCTTGTTGCTGATAATACATCAACCATCGTTCTTGTACCGACTTCAAAGCCTGCTTCAGTAGCCTCTAATGCACTTTTACCTGATTTAACTGCAGACTGTAGTGCTGAAACTTGGCTGATACTATCGATAACAGCTCGGTAAGAATCTTTTACTTCTTTAGTTACGGCGCGTTGTGTTGCTATTAAAGCTTCTTGGGTTTGGGTATATTGATATTCCGCCTGACGTGTTCTTGAGGTGACTGCACCGCCTTCAAAAATTGGAATATTTAATTGTAAACCAATGTTTTCTGTATTGCCATGTGCCCAGAGGTTACCGGTTGTATCATTAAGCCCAAACTGACCAACGATATCTAAAGTAGGATAATGGCCGCTACGCTGGAAATTAATGTTTTCTTGAGCAATTTCTGATTCGCTCTGGGCGACCAAAATTTGTAAATTCTGGTTGAGAGCTTGACTACTCCACTCTTCTATATCATTAGGCTCTGGTAAAGGTAAGGGTAATTTCTCACCTAAGTTACTTAGTTTATCTAAGTTGGGACCAATAATTACCTGTAAAGCTTCTTTTGCGTTTGAAACTGCATTTTCAGCAGCAATAACATCTGCTCGACTTTGATCATAACCTGCTTGCGCTTCATAAACATCGGTAATGGCTATAAGGCCTACATCAAAGCGTTGTTGTGCTTGCTCTAGTTGTCTGGCAATGGTGTTTTGTTCCGCAAGTGAAAAGGTGAGGTCATCTTGCGCAGCTAAAACATCAAAATAGGCATTCGTTGTTCTTAGAATAAGTCGTTGCTGTTCAGCAAGGTAACTAGCATCAGCTTGGGCAATTTGCTTTTCTGACTGAGAGAGCTGTACCCACATATCCCAATGAAAAACAGGTTGTACTAGATTAATACTAAACCGATTATCCCAGTATTCATTTTTACTTGATTGACCAGGAAAATTGTCGTTAAAAATTGATTTTTGATCTGACCAGTTATAAACAGTTGAAGCGCCTGCGTTTACTGATGGTAAAAGTCGTGCAATACTCTGCATTTTTGTTTCATCTACGGCCATTTTATTCGCAAATGACTGGCGTAGAAAAGGGTCATTTTGCAAAGCTAAATCATAGGTTTCTAATAAGTTTTGTGCTTGTAGTGTACCTGAAAATAAAAAAATAAATGAGAGTGTCGTTTTTTTCATAAACGTTTCCAAAGATAAAGGCGATATGTAGTTAATTATAGAGTAATGATAAAATTCTGTAGAACTTTTACTAGTTTATAACATGCTATTGCTCTAATGCCCAGATGACGTGCTCTTTAACTAGATCAGAAGAGTGGTTAATTTTATTATTTAATGTTTCTGTTATCTCGGCTGATGCAGGTACGTTACCTAGTGCCACGGCAATATTGCGTAACCATTGTTCATAACCTATACGCCTAATCGCTGAACCCTCAGTTTTAGTTAAGAACTCTGTTTCCGACCAATTAAATAATTCAATTAAGTGCTGGGCGTTGAGGTTATATCTAGGGTTAAAGTCAGTTTCAGTACTAAGCCGAGCAAAGCGATTCCAAGGGCAAATTAATTGGCAATCATCGCAGCCATAAATACGATTGCCCATTAATGGTCTTAACGCTTCAGGTATGGAGCCTTTCAGCTCTATCGTTAAATAAGAAATACATTTTCGTGCATCGACTTGATATGGTGTAATAATGGCTTGAGTCGGGCAAATATCAATACAGGCGGTACATTGCCCACAATGATTAGTGCTCGGTGTATCGATAGACAAAGGAATAGAGGTGTAAATTTCGCCTAAGAAAAACCAAGAACCGGCTTTTTTATTAATGATATTGCTGTGTTTTCCTATCCAACCTAAGCCAGCTTTTTCAGCAATAGCTTTTTCCAGTACAGGAGCCGAATCGACAAAAGCGCGATAACCAAAGATACCGACTTCTTGTTCGATACGTTGTGCCAGTTTTTGTAAGCGTTTACGTAATACTTTATGGTAATCACGCCCGAGTGCATAGCGTGATATAAAACCAGCCACCGGATTATTAAGGGTATTTTCTATGGATTCTTGTGCTTCGGGCAAATAATCCATACGCACCGAAATAATACTCACTGTTTCTGGCTGTAAAAGAGCAGGGCGACTGCGTTTTAGGCCATGTTTATGCATATAATCCATGCCTGCATGATAACCTTGGGCTATCCAATGTTGTAAGCGCTGCTCTGCTTGTTGCAAATTCGTATCGCTGATACCTACTTGCTGAAAGCCCAGTTCCAAACCCCATTGTTTTATTTGTTGGGACAGTTCATCCATTGCTTTATCCATTCTATAATGCTTTCATTTATATTTAAGCGCTCACTTTAAAATGCAAACTTTACCAACAAAACTGTACTCTGCACAACAAGCTAGAGAAATAGATCGCATAGCTCAAGAGCAAACAGAAGTCTCTGGTTTTCAGTTAATGACTAAAGCGGCGCAAGCTAGCTTTCAAATCATAAAACAATATTACCCTGACGTTAAAAAAATCGCCGTTTTTTGTGGTGCGGGCAATAATGCCGGAGATGGCTATTTAATTGCCAAACTCGCATTGCAAGCTGGCTATAAGGTACAGTTACTTTCTGTAGTTGCCGAAGAAAAATTAACTGGCGATGCAGCATTAGCTAAACAAGCTTATAGCAATGCCGGTGGGGGAATTTTACATGACTTTCATTTGTTAAATAACGCAGACTTAATTATTGATGCATTATTGGGTACTGGGCTGGATCGCCCTGTCACCGGTAAATTTGCAACCGCAATACGGCATATTAATACATCAGGCGTGCCTGTTTTGGCAATTGATATTCCTTCTGGTTTAAATGCCGATACCGGCAATATTATGGCTTGTGCAGTGCATGCTGATTTGACTATTACTTTTATCGTCTTAAAAAAAGGGCTTTTTACTGGTTTGGCAGCAGATTATTGCGGTACTGTGCTTTTCTCAGATTTAGATGTTCCTAGTAAACTTATTGAGCATGAGTTGAGCGAAGGCAGCCTGTTACAAACAGTTACATTAGCTAAGCGACCACGCTGCGCACATAAAGGCATGTTTGGTCATGTCTTAGTGGTGGGGGGGGATTATGGTTATGCAGGGGCAGTCAAATTAGCGGCTGAAGCCGCCTTAAATAGCGGCTCAGGTTTAGTTAGTGTGGCTACGCGCAAAGCGCATGCTAGCCAAATGTATCTTACGTGCTCAGAGTTAATGGGGCATGAACTAGAACAGTTGGCTGATATAGAGGTATTGCTAGATAAAATTACTGTATTAGTTTTAGGGCCTGGGTTAGCTCAACGATCATGGGCAAAGAATGTGTGGCCTAGTTTAATTAGCCTAAATCTACCGCGAGTGATTGATGCAGATGCATTGAATTTATTGGCAGACAGCCCTGCTTATTCAGAACAATGGATATTAACCCCGCACCCCGGTGAAGCCGCTCGCTTATTACAGTGTTCTACAGCAGATATTTTGCAAGATAGATTTAAGGCTGTACGTGCGCTACAGACAAAATATGGCGGTGTTTTTGTGTTAAAAGGTGCGGGTACGCTGATTTGCGATGGTAAGCATGTTTATGTTAATACCACAGGTAATCCTGGGATGGCGGCCGGTGGTATGGGGGATGTTTTGTCGGGCATTATCGGTGCTTTATTAGCTCAGCACTATTCTTTACTGGATGCAGCAAAAATAGGTGTTTATTTACATGGCTTAGCCGCTGACAAAGCTGCCGTCCATTTTGGTGAGCGTGGTTTACGCGCGACTGATGTCTTACAATTTTTACGAGAAGTTGTTAATTAATGATGCAATTTATATTGAATACAGCGGAAGAAACCGAAGCCTTTGGTGCTAAACTATTTCAGATCCTACCAGAGAAATGTCTTGTTTTTTTACTGGGTGACTTGGGTGCTGGGAAAACAACGCTAGCACGTGGTTTTATGCGTGCAGCAGGTCATATAGGTGCTGTTAAAAGCCCCACTTATAATATCGTCGAAGAGTATAAAATTGATAACCGGCTCTTTTTTCATTTTGATTTATATCGCTTAGCTGATCCTGAAGAGTTGGAATGGATAGGTATTGCCGACTATTTACAAGAAAAAGCAGTCTGTTTTATTGAATGGCCAGAAAAAGGAGAGGGTTATTTAAGTGAGCCTGATGTTATTTTATCTTTAACAACAAGCGATAATGGCCGTAAGTTACATATTGATAAAATACCAGAGCACATAAAGAGTAAACTTTCTGATTGAAAAACAAACACATACTGCTATAATCTAATTGAATTTATTAGCATTTAGGTGAGGTCGTGAGAAAATTTATAATTTTATGTTTACTATTGATTTTAAATATCTCAGTTGTCTCTGCGGCGCAAACAAAAGTAAAAAAACTACGCATTCAATCGACAAACAAATATACGCGCTTAGTTTTTGACGTCTCCTCTATCCCTGAGCACCAGATTTTTCAACTTAAAAATCCAGATCGTTTAGTTATTGATTTTAATAATGCGTTCTTAGAGAAAAACCTTAAACAACCCCCTAAAAATCACCCTGTTTTAGCAGGATTACGGTCTGCACATAGAAATAAAAAAGATTTACGTGTTGTTATCGACTTAGAGTCAAAAGTTTCACCTAAGAGTTTTGTTTTAAAAGCAAATAAAAAATATGGACCTCGATTAGTTATTGATTTACCAGTTAAATCAGACAAACCATTGGCTAAGAAACGGGTTAAAAAAGCTAGCAAAGTCGTAAAAACTAACATAGGTAAAGCGAAACTTTTTGTCGTGGCTGTAGATGCTGGGCATGGAGGTAAAGATCCCGGAGCTAGAGGTGCTCATGGAACTTTAGAAAAGAAAGTAGTCTTTGAAATTGCTCAAAAATTAACTTCTTTGATTAATAAACAACCTGGCATGAAAGCCATTATGGTACGTAAAGGGGACTATTTCGTACCCTTAAGTCAGCGTAGAAAAATTGCTCGGAAAGCCAATGCAGATTTATTTGTGTCTATCCATGCTGATGCTTTTAATAATTCCAATGTTACAGGTGCGTCGGTATTTACTTTATCTCGCCGCGGCGCAACAAGTGTCGCAGCGCGATGGTTAGCTAACAATGAAAATGCAGCGGATTTAGTGGGTGGTATAAGCCTTGATGATAAGGATGATATTTTAGCTTCAGTGTTGTTAGATTTATCACAAACAGCTTCGCAAGATATTAGTCAGCTAGTTGCTAAAGAAGTGCTCAATAATTTTGGTCGTATTGGTGAATTACACTCTAAGACCGTGCAAAAGGCGGGCTTTATGGTTCTAAAGTCGCCTGATATCCCATCAATTTTAGTAGAAACTGCTTTTATATCCAACCCAAAAGAAGAGCGCCGTTTAAAAAGCGGAACTTATCAGTTAAAAATGGCTAAAGCAATTCAGCAAGGCATTGTGTCTTATGCTAAAAATCATAATGTTGCATTGGCAACAAACATTGATAAACCAGTGCATAAAATAGCTAAAGGCGAAACTTTATTAGGCATTGCCTTGAAATATGGCGTTACTTTAGATCAGCTTAAACATGCCAATATGATCGCTAGTGCTAATTCAATTAAAATAGGTCAAGTCCTGTCTATTCCTGTTGGTAGTTAATTAAAGCTGCACTTGCATGTACTCTACTTGCTTTAAGTGATTTTACTGTGCAAATTAGAATAAATTCAAGCTCTTCAAAGTATAATTCTTCATACCAATGCCAGTATTTACTCTCTTGCTTGCATACGTTTAAGTACCTTGTATAATTTATAAACATTAGTGCAGATAATTAACGTAAAGCAGCGAAAGTAGAGCATTTCCCGTACTTGTCATGTGCTTTTATTTAGTCATATAAAATAGCACTCAGTTCTGAGGGATTTATAATATCGAAACCTTAGGGCGTGTTGCCGTTTCAAAAAAATGTAGTAATTATGCTCAATTAGAGTGGATAGCTACCTATTATTTGAATTTAAATACTAGAATTGATGTGATTTTAGCGTGTTAAATAACATTTTTTCACTTATTTTTGAAACGGCAACAGCCCCTAGTAAAATATCATCTAACGCTAGCATACGAACTGACTAAATAATGACATTTTGGCAATCAAGATATAACCCTCAATTAAAGCTTTCTCAACAAGATTTACTTGATATTAGCAAGGAAATCACTCAAGCATACGCGCCAGATGGTAGCCATATGCAACCTGAGTTAGTGCTCATGCCAGTTGATCCAGTTACTCTTCATGCTTATTGGGATATAAAAAACAATACCATTAGCAATCTAGGCGCTCAGCTAATTATGAGAGTGTATTCTGACCCTACACTCAGCGAACATCCTAGTAGCTTGAAGTTAAGTTTTGATATAAAGCTATCGAGTTTTCACGGCCAACAAACAGTGTCTGTGCCAATTGCAGCAACAGCCTATTCAGCTGTTATCGGCGAAATCAATGCAGATAACAGTTTTAGTGCTTTAGTTACTTCCGAGATCGTTCATGTACCACGGGAAACTCCAGTAACTATTAGTGATGCTGTTCCGGTTATTGATAGCGAGAGCGCTAATACAGAAGCTGATAACACTCACGTTATATGGCAGGAAGCAATGCCAGAACATAGTATAAATAATAGCGAGCAGCCTACGCAAAAAATCCCAATGTTTGATGACTTATTTGTTACCGAAATCAACAATGCCCCCGATGTTATTCATGTTCAACGAGAAAATGCAGCATTTGAGCTGAACAACAATAGCGTTAGAGATCAGTATACATCTACCAACAATGCTACAGCCCCAGAAACTGAGCCATTTATTTTAAAAAACTTCAATAATCAAGGTTACGATTTAAAAGTATACGCAAATAGCAGCGATTCTGAATTTGCTAATATTCTAGCCAAACAAGAGTCAGGTTTTTATATTAGTCCTAAAAAATCAAATATAACTAAGCTAAACAGCTCTGGGCTAGGACTTTATTTATAGTGGCTATGCAAAGAGGCTTTCTTAGTATTGTTCTGCATGCGCACCTGCCTTTCGTAAGACATCCAGAATACGATAAATTTTTTGAAGAAATCTGGTTGTTTGAGGCAATGACTGAATGTTATATTCCTTTAATTCGATCACTGGAACAGCTGCATCAAGACGGTGTTAACTACCGCTTAACTCTTTCGCTGTCGCCGCCGCTAATTACGATGCTAAGTAACGAACTATTACAGTCACGTTACATTGCACATCTTAATAAACAAACTGAGCTTGCGGAAAAGGAAATCATCCGCACAGCTGGTAATCCGGAGTATCAACGATTAGCTAGGTTATATCGGCGATTTTATTTGGATACGTTAGAAATTTTTTGTCATCAGTACGATTGTAATTTATTAACTGCGTTTAAAAAGTTTAATGCATTAGGACATTTAGAATTAATCACTTGTGCTGCGACGCATGGATTTTTACCGCTGTTGAATAAAAATGAAGCGGCGGTACGCAACCAGATAAATACTGGAATTGAAACTTTTATAGCCCACTTTGGTTTTGCACCAGAAGGTTTTTGGTTGCCGGAATGCGGTTATTATCCAGGCCTGGAAAAGCATCTCAAAAAGGCAGGAATCAATTATTTTTTTGTCGATACACACGGTATTGAGAATGCAAGTCAGCCGCCAAAAAATGGTATTTATGCGCCACTGAATTGCGGTAATGAAGTCATGGCATTTGCTCGAGATCCTGAATCATCACGTCAAGTGTGGAGCGCTACAGAGGGTTACCCTGGTGATTATGATTACCGCGAATATTACAGTGATATTGGTTTTGAGTTAGAGCTAGATTATATAGCACCTTATATTTTAGATGGTCATACGCGTATAAATACAGGCATAAAATATCACCGCATAACAGGCCAAAACCTTCCTAAAGAAATTTATCAACCTAAACAGGCGCACTATAAAGTACAGCTCCATGCGCAAGATTTTATCAATAAACGTCAATTACAAATTGATCGTTTGAATATTGATATGGATCGTCCTCCGATCATTGTCGCCCCTTATGATGCTGAGCTGTTTGGTCATTGGTGGTATGAGGGGCCGCAATGGTTAGAGTGCGTGTTACGTTTAGCTGATAGCGATGAAAATGTGATACAGACAATTAGCTGTGCTGATTATTTTAAGCAAATCGTTACACACCAAGTCGCAACGCCTTCTGCATCAACATGGGGTGATCAAGGTTATTCCAGCTTTTGGATTAATGAAAGTAATGACTGGATTTACCCTCTATTACACAAAGCCGCTGCAGATTTGGAAAAATTAGTATTAGCTCTACAGAACAGCAAAGTTAATCCTTTGCAGGAAAGAGCGTTAAATCAAGCGGTACGTTCATTATTATTAGCTCAAGCATCGGATTGGCCTTTTATTATGAAGACAGGAACAACCGTTGAATATGCTAAAAAACGTATCACTGATCATTTGGCGAGATTTAATTATTTGCTTGATAGCATCAAAACAAATACGATTAATGAACGATCTTTAAGTGCCTTAGAAGTATTGGATGATGTTTTTCCTGAGATTGATTTTCGAAGTTTTCATTAAACAGTAGAAATTAAATAATATGAGAAGAATAAATATTCTGTGGGAGCGACTTTAGTCGCGATATCGTGGCTAAAGCCACTCCCATAAAATGCGAGATTCACAATGCGGGCTACAATGGTAAATTATTTGATTTAAAATCATTTTTCAAGGGAGTTGAAGCTTGTGGGTAATCAGGAAAGATTTCAACATAAAGAAATAAGGGTTTTCTCTGTGCTCTCTGTGGTTAAAATTTTGTTCCGCCCCATATTATTGATTAACGAGGAGTATCAAAAACATGAATAAAATTAAATTACTCTACGTAGAAAATGTCATCTTTAAAAGCACTAAAAAACTCCAACAAAAATTAACATTTTTTTTGGCGCTAGAAAACATTGGTTATGATAAACAGTTAGATATTCATTGGGTGGGTGAAGATAAAGTCTGGCATATTTTACCTGCGCACTATCACAGCATGTTAGGCAATGGTAAAGAGTACTGGTCGGCAAGCGTTAACTTAAACTTAACTGAAGAGCAGTCTCTACCCGGTAATATTGAGTTTAATGTGAGTTATCGGGTATTAGAGCAAGAATACCTGCTTAATAATCATGGGCTTAACTATTCAAGCGAAGCTGATTCTGGCATCAAACTGATTGATCAACAGTCTTTTCAAAATGTTGATTTTAAAAATAAATTACGCGCTGGGCAACAAACAATCTATGTGACAGCAGCGACCAATCAGTCGTTTAATGCTGAAAAAGTTACTATCCATTGGACGACCGATGACTGGAAAACAACAAAAAAAACAGCTTGTCACTTTAAGCGTCAGCATTGGCCTAAAGTATTAGGAAGTCATGCGCGAAACCCTAATCAATACGGTACACAGCTTTGGGCTGGAAAAATCCATCATGCTGAGTTGTTTAAATTAAAATATGTCATCAGCTGTGAAAATAGCGAGCAAACCGTTTGGGATAATAATAAAGGGCATAATTATTCTTTTCAACGAGAACAGCTTAAAGTTTTAATCTTAAATTTACACTGTTATCAAGAAGACAATCAGGACGAAAAATTCAGTACAATTGCTAAAACAATTGATGAGCTGGACATCGATATTGTATGTTTACAAGAAGTCGCTGAGCATTGGAATAGTGGGCAAGGGGACTGGGATTCTAATTCTGCAAAAATCATTAATGAGCGTTTAAGTAAGGCATATCATATACATACTGATTGGTCACATTTAGGCTTTGATAGATACCGTGAAGGGGTTGCCATATTAAGCCGCTATCCTTTATCTGATCATGACGCTATGTATGTATCTGATAGTCATGATGTATATGATATTAATTCCAGAAAAGTAGTTACTGCAAGAGTTTATGTGCCTTATATTGGTTTTATTCAAGTTTTTTCTGCACATTTAAGTTGGCTGGAAGGCGGATTTCAGGAACAATTCCAACGCTTAAGTACGTGGGCTGAACACAAGAAAGGTGATGCTACTAAAGCGACCTTATTATGCGGTGACTTTAATATTACCGCCTGCTCAACAGGGTATCAGCAAGTGGTTAATTTGGATGAATACGAGGATCAGTATTTAGCGGTAAATAAACAAGGTGTGTTTAATAAAATCTTCAAAGTTCATGATGCACAATGGCAAGATCTTTTGGCTGATGACTATCGAATTGATTATATATTTATGAATAAAAATAGCGATATAAAGGCAACTTCCGCAAGCGTTATTTTTACCGACCAAGATTATGGGCGTGTTTCTGATCATTGTGGTTATTTAATGACATTTGAATCCCTTTAAAAGTAATAAAAAGACAAAGGTAATGGTATGCAACAAATAGCTGAACATTATGCCAAGCCCGTAAATGGTGAACTAGGTGGATCATTTGCACGAGTTAATGATTTTAATCATGAATTTTTTCTGCGCTGGGGAAAAATAGAATTTGACCTATTTCATGGCGAACAAGTTAATCTGAAAGTCGTACTCAAAGTCTATCGCCAGCATAATATTTGTGAAACTTATATTATTGATACCGATGCTTATGATATTAAATGGAATCAGCATAAACGCCGGACTAGAGACTTTTATATACATCCATTTTCTAATTCATTTGGCAACATCAATTGCATTAAATTTGCTTTTATTATTCATAAGGATGAACATTCTATTCCTTCGGAAAAAGAATATATTTTAATGGACTGGAATCAGCTGCAAGGCGATCCAGACATTCCAGAATATAGAGAAATAAACGATTTTCATTCCACCCAAAATCACTATCGGACTTATGAGTTACAAGCTCATGAATTGCAAAGTGATGTCGATTGGATGAATCATCATTTTGACTCATTACACCTAGTCCCTAAATTTACTAAAGGCCAGCCTAATCATCCGTACCACCCTAAACGTTATATCCATGATTTGATTGATAAGGTAATTCGTAGCAAACACAATGATCCTGACCGACTTTGTACTATTAAAGTTAGTGTTGATTGTATTGATGATTACGATTTTGCTAACCACTTGGTTAATGCTAGTGAGCAAGGTGTACTGGTTCAATGTCTTGTCGATTGGCGAAAAATGACGATGACGAATAGTCATAATTATGCGAGTTTAAAACGAGCAGGAATCGAGCTGATTGGTGTTGTTTGTAGCCCAGATCACCATTTAATCGAAGTAGAACCCGATATGCATACCAAATTCATTATATTTAATGATGAAGATTGTATCTTAGGCTCGTTTAATATTACTTTTGAACGCTGGTGGGCCAATTGGGAATCAGGCATGACTTTTCATTCCAAAGGCATGTGTCGATTACTGGATAATATTTTCCAAAGTCAGCGCGGTGGAGTTATTCAGCACTATGGTATAGATCCTTTTAGCCATTTCAATTTGCTGTACACCTTTGGCAGGCATACCATGCAAAGTGGCGAAACTTATCTTCCGCACCATGCTATTCTGGCTGAAATAAACCGTGCTAAACACTCAATTAAAATCAGCTTATTTTTAATTGGTGAATTACTCGGTAATTATAATGATAGTGTTATTTGCGCCTTAATTAATGCCAAAAACAGAGGCGTGTATGTGCATATACTCTTTAATGGTCATTTAGCCAGACAAGGAAAAATTGGCGTTGAACGCAGCATGGAAGACGAGTTAAATCGACCGCTTTTACCTGTTATAGAGCGATTGAGAAACTCAGGCGTGAAGGTAGGCTTAGTTTATGGACAAGATGACCATCCCGTACCGTATTCCCCCATTCATTCTAAATACTGCATTATTGATGATTATATTGTTATCGATGGCAGTTTTAATTGGTATAACACTTCAGTTTTTTCGCATGATTTAGTGGTTATTGCCGCTAATCACGAAGTCGCAAAACCTTATCTGCATGAGTTTGAACAAATGCAGCAATTATTTAGGGTTTATTAATTAATGCTACGTAGGGAATAATTCTAGGATAAAGTAGTGGGGTTTCAATCTTTGTTAGCCGAGCTTTCTGCCAGTTTTGTATATACCCAACTGTGATCACTATTGGGTGAGTATATTTATTGTTAATTAATTTATTTATTTTAGGAGAAAATTATTAACCTTTTTTTTGGTGTTTTTATTCAGTTTATTAGCCGCTTGTAGCACTGTTTCAACTCAGGATATCAAAGTCGAGGCGGAAGCAGATCCTAAAGTTAATTTAGAGGGGTATCATTCTTATATTTGGTTAGGTGCTTTGGGTGTTTTGAATGATCCAGAAGAAAAGTGGCAGCCTACAGACGTTGACCTAGCAGGAGATATTAAATACCTAATTGACCGGGAATTGCGTAAACATAAAATTTTTGGCGCTAAAGAAGAGGCTGATTTGGGTGTGGCTTATTTTCTTGGTGTTGATATGGATGCTATGCAGTTAAAGAATGATCCTGAAACACAGGTAGATGTTTTAGAGAGCGTACCTAAAGGCGCTTTAGTGGTGACCTTAGTTGATATGAAAACGGGATATGTTGTCTGGTTGGGTAGTGCGAAGGCGAATATTATTAAACAATTTAAGGCGGAAGTTGCCCGTGAGCGTTTAGACTATTCAATTAGTACAATGTACGCCATGTTCGACTTTTAAATTTCGACCAAACCTTCAAACTGTAACGCGTTTCGCCCCAGTAACTTATTTAAATAAACCCCAACAGTATGGCTTAATAATTTACGTATAAAACGATTTTTTAGATGAAATAAATCTCTAGCACATACGGTTT
>JAUVAA010000100.1 GCA_030591965.1 bacterium | reverse complement strand
GTGATGGTTTTGGAGATGATTTTCTAAGCTGCCTGTGCGGCAGTGAATGAAATCCATTAGGACAAAGATTTTCATCAGGATTTCTAAGCTGCCTGTGCGGCAGTGAATTGCATTATAATCGCGTAAAAAAATAGTTACAACAAAGACTTATAGATAAAAACCCACTTTTATCCAATAAAAATCACTTTATTGTAACTTATTGTTTTTATTGAATTGTTAAAGAGCTGAAAAATTAAAGGTCAAAACCAAGGGATTGTTGCGGTTTTACTTAAACCAAAAAAGTCAAATTCACCTTGGACTGGTAATTTAACAATGTCGCCAAAGGCTATATAACGTCGGTGCTTATGCCCATTAGATGAACTCTCTATCTCAAGGTAGGGGTTATCAAGCCCTTGCTGAAACATTTTGGCCTTATAGCCTTTAATCTCATCTTGAGTAATTGAGTCCCTTTTAAGCAGTCGCCTTAATTTGGCTTCTGTCATAGTTGATTGAATGCGAGAAACGGTGCAATAAACAGTCTCATCGGGAATCGCTTGTATTGGGCTAACACTGCAATACCCTACCATTCCTCCTAGCCAGTTTTCAGCCTGCAACTTTATCAGCTTTTCTTTATTTCCATGTATTCTAATAATATCACCTAGCTTTATATTATAGAGCGGGAAACTAACGCCAATATCGCTTGCTTGCAGCGTAAAAAGAGCTTTATGAAGCTTGCTGTATACCTTGTTTCTAATGAAGTAGATAGGGACTTCTTCATCAGGAACTACCTTTATATCAAGATAATAGTCCATTATTCTTTACCGCTTTCACCAAATACGCCACCGCGTACTAATACCGCCATCACATAATGTTCATCTTCAACATTATCGAGTTTTTCACCGCAAGCAAATTTATCAAAGAGTGTAAAAAAATCCGCTTTGGCTTTAGGCGTTCTGTAAGCTTTACCTAAATTAGTGACCGCACCGTAAGGCTCAATCGCAATCGGTGTATTTCGTTCTATATATTCTGGATACCAAGTATCAATAGTGCGCAGTGCATTGCCTATTTTTTGTGAGTGCATTCCAGCAATGTCATTAATATGATAAAGAATTTTGCTCTTTTTGGTTTTGCTATTGCCTTTGTCTAGTACTAATTCTTCACTGGGGTAAACATCTTGCGCTTTGCCCATTTGAGCATAGGCGGTAATTTCTAAAAACAAAAAATCATTTTGCCCTGATAAAGCCTCTGCTATTTTTTTAGATAAGACCTTTATATCCTCTGAGCTATCATTAAAATTTTGTGTATTGAATGCACTTGCATCAAAGATAAGTGTCTGAGTTTCTGATATTTTTACTTGTATTTCTATTTTGTCTGTTCCTACCCGATTGCGCCATAAAAAACGCCCATTAGCAATGTTGGTTGCATAACGGTTAGCCAGTTCAGTAAATCCATGTTCAGCAATATAGTCTTTTGCGGCTTGGGTATAAGTTTGGTTAAATTCAACATGATTACACGCGGATGGGTTTTCAACACCACTGAGTATTTTTAAGGTAAATTCAAGCTTTAAGGTATCTTGCTCATTCGTTAAAGCACAACTATCAACCGTTTGTAGGTTGGCTTTTTCAACCTCTGCATCTAATTTTAATGGGTCAGCTTGTAAAGCTTTTTTAAGTCGGTTAGAAATCGTCCCGCGTACTGATTTTTCTTTTAGCTTTAAAGGGGTTACCGATTCATTACGTTTTCCCCATGTCGTGCCGTACAAATAGCCATCAGAGGGTACTAATTTTTTTTCAAACGCTAACACAGATGCTATTTTGTTATTTTTAGCCATGATTCTTCCTAGTTATGAGTTGATTTTTGCTGACAAAGATAAAGGTTATTTTCTAACTCGACATGGTAAGACCAGAGCATGTCATTTAAGGTTTTAATTTGGTAAGGCATTTTAAACTCGCCTAAAGTTAAGACACTTTCTGCAAAGCGGTGCGGGGTATCTGCATCACGCTGATTTTTTGCACTGCCTAGTTCACTGATGCCTTGAAAGCCTGTGGCAATAGGGACTATCCAGCCTGATGTTTTTCGTTTTGCTGTCCACTGTATTTCATCGGCTTTATTATCATGTGCAATGATTTCACTGCGATTTTTTACGGTTAAGTAATCCAGTAATGCGGTGATGGCATCAGGCTCATCTTGTGCTTGCATTGCATCCAGCATTAAGTCTCGCCGTTCTGTTAGTACATAAGAGGGCATGAGTTTTCTAATGAGTTTTTTGTAATCCTCTTCTGTTTCGTCAGATTGTAATTCAGGCGGTGAAAATTCTAATATATCGCCGCCTGCGAGTTTTAAGCGGTGTAGCTGCTGGCTTACCTCTATCATTAACCCATCTGGATCAACACCCCACCCAAGCTCTTCATATTCAATCACTAATGAAACGGTTAAATGACACCGGGCTTCCTCTATAAATGAGGGTCTGCTACCTGTTTTTGTCAGTGGATTGCCAGTACCAATAATGGATGCAATATAGTCGCCCTGCCCTTTGTGTGTTTGTAAGTCTATTTGTTTGCAAGCAACGGCAACCCCCGTAAATTTTAAATCAGGATAATGACTTGCATTTAATTTCCGCTGCAAAGCATGAACGCCACCTAGCCATGCAGTCATGGCAGGAAATCCTATGGTATAAGGGCTAGATAAGGCATTGGCATTTTGAATTTTAATATTGGGGATTAAAAGTAAACGACTCATAATAAGCCCTCTTTTTGTTCTTCAATTAAGGTTTTAATGGGGAGCATTTCAGTATTGAGTCTATTATTTCCGATAACTTTTTCATACGACTTAATAAACCAACGAGCAAACTCACTGATTAATTCATCTACCCATTCACTCTCTTCTTCATGTTGCTGTTGATAATCAGCATCTAACCATATTTTTTGGTGTAATTTTAAATGGGTTTTATCTGACCACCCTGCCTCTAGTTGGCGTACAGTCCATGATTTTTCTATCACTTGAGCAATAACAAAACGGATAATATTCTCAATACCCGAGCGAATGTTGATATTATTTATATCTGCTTCTGTAAGTCTTTCTAATGATTTAAAGCTGTCTGTGTAATTTTTGAAATACAGCGTGTTATCAAAAAAATTTGTTTTCGGTGGTCGGGTAGATTGTTTTTTTAGTGCTGGGGGCATTGAGGGGAGTAAATAAAATATCCCTCTTGTTTTACTATTTAATAAACTAACACCTTGAGGATTTGCCCCGCCATAGCCAATCGCGGTTAAGCCATAAATTTCATCAAAACCGATTTCATCAAATTCATTTTTCTTTTTTAATTCACGAGATGCCTTGGTCTCATCAGAGAAACGAATTTTATCTATTTGATTTTTAAATTTAAAGAGTAGCCCTGAAGGTGATAAAAGTGACAGCAAATGATAGTCATCAGAAATGGGAAAGTAAACCTGTTTGACTCGCGCACTGCTAACTTGACTAGCTGATTCATCAGGCTTCATTACCAACAAACCGTCTCTAATCTCGTTATATTCCATTGTTGATAGTGAAAATTGAGTCTGAATAGACTCGGTGTTTTTTTCTAGTTGCTCAAGTATGGACTGCCCACCCTTTAGCTTAATGGATAAAAAAGCATACACATCTAAAGCGGCAGCATTGCCTGATACATCAATTGACACCTCCCCAACATTGCCAGAGCGTAAAAATCCGTCATTTTTATAATGGTTGGAGGCAATGATTGGGCTAGTTTTTGCACTTGAATGGGTAAATTTACTGGGATGGCTAACCAATGAAACTTGCCACGCTCTTTTAGCCGCTTTAGGCAGCCAATTTTCTAATGCAAATATATCATTAGTTTCTTCCGTTAATGCTTGTACTAGCTCTTCGCTCATACTGGCTTTAACTTTACTTTTTAGTCGTGCTGCTTTGCGCTCATCTAAAAAATTCTGTATTGCAGGATCTAACATTTAAAACTCCTTCAATATTGATAGGGGAATTTAAGTGTAGCTTAGCTATTTTACAAAATCAACCTGTATAGTTATAAATAGATTTATAGATTTAAGAAATTCCTGTTTATGTTGAAACACCGTAGAATAAGAACCCTGCTGTCTAAGCAGCTTAGAAATGTATTGTTATCAATTTTACTGCCGAGCAGGCAGGTTAACCCTCTTTAATAGGTTATTAAAATGAGAAGTGCAAGCGAAATACAAATAGATATTCAAACCCTGCCAAAACAAGAATACATTAAACTGGCTCAATGGTTTTCTGAGTACGATGGGAAGGCATGGGATAAAGAAATCATCAAAGATTCTCAATCAGGACGACTTGATTTTCTGGTTGATGAAGCCCTGACCGAAAAAAATAATGGCAAACTCAAGGAAATATAGTGCATAAAGCAACGGTACGGTTTTGGACTTGCTTTTATAAACTCCCTGAAACAACACAATATTTGGCAAAAAAGAACTATGCATTGCTCAAAGAAAATCCAAGCCATCCCTCACTGCACTTTAAAAAAGCAGGTAAACTTTGGTCTGCTAGAGTGGATAAAAATTACCGCGCCCTTGCTATAAAAGATAATGATGGCTATACATGGGTATGGATTGGCAATCATGCAGAATATGATCGTTTATTGAACCATTAATAACGGATATTACGCCCAGGCAGCTTTATTTTTTATAAGAGGATGTTTATCATGTCGCCTATAAACCTTGGCTCTCAACTTGAAAGCGAACTACGCTCAGCCGCTATTGCGAAAGGCATTAGTATTTCAGACTTACTTAAAAAATTCATTCAAAATAAAGAAGATGAACAAGATATTAAAGATGCAGAGCACGCTTTAATAGAAAAAGGAGCTATTTCTCTTGCTGATTTAAAAACTAAATATACCTTATAAAATCTAGTTCAAACTGTCTGCTGAAGAATCTTTTGCTAAATTAGCACTTACCGGAGCGCGATCTTTAGTCGTGCCAGTTGATGTACGATGTATTTTATGCGACTAAAGATCGCATTCCCAACTGCATGATTTCGTTTGGGTATACAACACTAAACACGCTTAACCATCCCCAAATCATCAGAATAATGTATTGTAATATTAAGATCTTGTAACTCTGAATCACGATAACTTATTTCTCCATACCACGATGCTGCAATAGCTAAGGGAATAGCTTGTTTTTTTGCCACTACTTCAAGTAGCTCACCATAATCACGCGGTAGCCATAATCGTTTTTTATGTAATGCGGTCAACTCTAAGGCTTCAATTTGATGAAGGCTTTCTATATCACCGATATCAGCTGTGATCTTCCCTTTTTCATCTTTTTCTTTAAATACATAGCCTTTTTTATCGGGCATTAAATAAAGTAGTCGCCGTTTTTCCCCAGCTCTAAACGGTGTTAATTCTTGAGGTAAGGCAGTTAACCACCAGCACTCTGTTAGCCAGCCCTGTAATGATGCCACTTTTTTATGCTCATAAGCCGTTAAGAGTTCGGCAATGCAGCGATGTTCTAAATCAGCAAACAGGTTGTTTAATTTAGGGTTGTGTTCAATTCTAGGAATCGCGTTCACAGCTTGTTCAATTTTATTGGATAATAAATCGTTTAAATTATGGCTATCCAGTAAATGCGCCTTATCCTCATAGCCAGGCATGTTATAAGCAAGTTTATTATCACCGTACAGCAAGGCTTTAAGGTTATATTGCATAATGGCAATATTGGGAGTTTCTGGTAAATGCTCACGATGCCTTAAAACGCGCCCTGCAAGTTGAATAATGGAACGAAATGAGGACGGCTCAAGTACCGCCCAGTCAAAATCATGATCTCGCCCGACCTCTTCCACTGGTGTTGCAACAACAATAAAAATAACATGTTTTTTATGGCAGCCCTTTAAATGCGCTTTTACTAGTAGATGCCCCAGCCCTCCAAAATCTTTATTTCGCTTTAATACTTGGTCTAAATGTGCTTCTTGCTCGCTACGCAATAATAAAACTTGCTGACTGTGATAAGCCATGATTCTTATTTCTGTCTCTTCACCCCAGTCGGCTTCTGCCAAATACTGCGTTAATGCCACGCAAGGAGCAATATTCGCGATTCTAACCACACCAAAAGATACTTGTTGGGTTTGATTATCTCTATCCCAGTGCTGTTGATGCTTCTCTATAATCGCTTGCTGAATACAAGAAAAATACGCTTCTTTAATGCTTTCCGCATTGTCTTCTGTTGTTTCGCAAGGAATAATGGTGGCTTTACGTTGTACAGGCTTATTTTCTAGGTTATTGATACGCTTGCTAATAAACTGCTGATGTTCATTGGCATATATTTTTAACTCGGCTTCTATAACTGTTTTTACTTGGGTGTTAAATTCATCCACCCATGCACAACCAATTAGAGATTTAATCTGGCGTGTTTGTGCATAGAGTTTCCAGCCTTGCTGGTAAGCATTGAAATAACCCTCGGCTAAATCAGGAGGAATGGTTGCTGATGAAATCATCACCTTACGCCCCAACATACCCGCCAAATGAATAAGTCTCCCAATGGCAATTAAATCATTTCCTGTAAAATCATCAATTTCATCAATCACTAAATCAGAGGACATTAAACGCAAACTGGGTAGTAGGTAGCGCCCACCTCGTTTAGTTTCCGTTGCAGGCATGATGTGGTCAATCGTACAGGCTAAAACAGGCGCATAAAGAAATTTCTTATCGCGTTCTGAATTTAAAACTGTACTAATTTTATCTTCGGGCAGTGGGCTATCATAGTCAATAACGCTGTCTTCTAGTAGTCTTTCCTGTGATTCTGAGCCTGCTTGTTCATCACTTAATTCTTCGTCTTCATCGCTAATGCTTGCTATTTTAGTTTGATGTAATTCCATCACGGCACGCGACCCTATCATGACCGCTAGTTCATCATTATTTAAGCCAATTCTCTCTCGGTATTCATCGCCTGTTTGTAAGGTTAAGGTTCTTAACCCCAAGGCTAAGATATAACGCAAGGTATCACCTGTTGGTGATAATGCGCGCATCATTTTTGCATTGGCAAAGGTTTTACCACAGCCTGTACTCGCCATATTAACGGTGAAAAAACCATATTGCTTTATGTCAGTTTCTTTTTTCCAATCATTAATTTTCTTGACCGCTTTATCTTGCCATTGATATTTTTTATCCGCTGTTTTTTTATTGAGTGCTTTTATATCAAAAGCAGGTTTTAACCCTGCTTCAAAGATAGGAAATAACTGTACAATTTCTAAACCTGAATCAGTAACACCACACAAATGCTGGTCTAATCTTTGTTTCGGCGTGCCTTGTTTAATCAGTTTATTGCCAAAGGTGACATCTTTATAAAAGGTATTTGCAATGGGTGCATAATCACTATTCCATTGCGCAACTTTTTCTAACGATGAATAGTTATGATCCCCTAACATTAAAGCCATTCGCGCGTATTGGATAATTAACCGCCAACTACCATTTTCAATTAAAATGGGTAATTTATCCGCCTCTTTATTCAGTTTTACCGCCCATCTTTTGGCTTGTTTTAGCCATTTCGTTGATTGGCACGGCAAGCCCTGCTTAAATTGTAAGCAAGTCTTTAATCTTGCTTTTTGCTCATCTTGCCAGCAATTTTCATAGCCCCATTCTTGATTAATGATAGCTAATAAAAATCTAAATTCTGGTGGTGCATTTTCGCCTTTCAAGTAAGTTTTATTATTTCCTTCTGGTAAAGGCAAGCGATGATGCGACACAATTAGCCAACAAATTAAACTCGCTAAAGGTGGTAATTTATTTAAAGGATTTTTAACCTGCTCATTTACTTTTTTGATTAATGCTAACTCATCAAATTCCCCCAAAGCTAATTTATTCAACCATTGCTCATCGCCTTGTTCTCCCACAAAAGCACTGAGTAACAAAACAGATACCCATTCATGGCGTAATGGGTCGCCTTTAAATTTATTTTTAGAGTTTGGCTTTAATTTCTCTTGGAAGCAATCCGAGGCTTTTCCCCAATCATGAAACAAGCCTGAAACAGCTACCAAGCCTTTAATTAAAGGTAGGTATATCCATTCATTTTCATCTTGTGTATTCATTACTTTTTTCCGTGTCCAATTGACAGGCACATAACCATCCTTGTTAAATTTATCTCGATTACCCACCAACCAAACTAAATCACTGCGACTCCGCGACCTAATCCAATGACAACTAACTGCCGTATTTTTAGTGGCTGATTTGCGCAATAATTTCTTAACTGCTTGCAAGCCTTCATCCGTAATCACGGTTTGCCAGGTGTTTGTTCCAATACGATTAGCAAAAGCATCTAATACTCGCCGTGTGCGGTTTAGGGCTTTATGTTCGCATTGAGAAACAAACGTAACCATCATGATATACCACCCAATACAGTAAATAAGTTGCTAGGCATCAAAAGAGACATATAATGATGTTTAATTTGATGCTTACCATGTTCATAACAAGGCTTATTTATGCGTACAACACTTAATATTGATGATGATCTATATGCCAAGGCGGTTGAGTTAACAGGTGTCCATGAAAAAACGGCATTATTACGGGAAAGCTTAAAAGCTTTGATTGAACGGGAGAGTGCGCAACGACTGGCATTGTTGGGTGGTTCTGAACCCAACCTTGAGCAAGCCCCCCGTCGACAAGCTGATGAGTTTGAATAATGTCGAGAATATTGGTTGATACCTCGATTTGGATTGATCATTTGCGTCATAAAGATGAGCAGCTGATAAGCTTGCTTAAACAAAATCAAGTGCTGATGCATCCTATGATTCGAGGTGAGCTGGCTTGTGGCTGTTTGCATAATCGTAATCAACTTTTGAGTTTATTAAAAAATCTGCCACAAGTACCTGAGGCGACGCATGATGAAGCTTTATATTGTCTTGAAAAGCATGCGTTAATGGGCAAAGGGGTCGGTTTTATTGATTTACATCTTTTGGCTTCGACTTTTTTGGCGAAAGATACTTTCCTTTGGACTAGAGATCGTCGCTTGCATAAACTGGCGCTGTCATTAAAGGTCTGCTGGGAACCCTACCGCTGATCAATTATTCGTTTTGGCTCTAACTGTTGTGGTTGAAATCCGTCTACTGAGCTAGCTTTATCCATCATAAATCTTTGCCTTCTATGCTGGCTTGTTTTACTGCATCAAACATAAAATCCAATGCTTTATGCTGGGTAAAATTCTGCAGGCATTGTTGGCGAAATTCTTGTTCGGTGGCTTGTTCTTTGGCGCAGATAAAGGCCCACGGCAGGATTAAGGTATCTTTGATTAAATCGGCGACATCAAATACTAATGCGCCACGACGAGTTTTTCCGTGCATGACTGCAAAACCATGTGGAATTCCTAGTACCCAAAGTGTGGTGGCCGCGAGTCCATAGGCTAAATAATTACCATGATTTAAAAAGTCGTTCGCGGTGTCGGTGCTTTCATGCTGACGCACAAAATCTTTCTGTTTGGTGTGATTAGCGGCTATTTTGTACAGGGATTTTGTGAGCTGTGCTTCCACTAACAAAAGTTTGGTCACGTTTTCACACGCGCCTATTTTGGCACTAAAATTATTCAATGCTTGGCTTATACCTGGGTCGTCTAAACTAAAACCTTCATTTTTTAGATCACGATCTTTGCCCCAGACTTTCTGTAGATAAGCTATACGCTGCTGTTGAAATTGTTTAGCAACTTGTAGGCGTTTTTGCTCTTCAAACCAAAAGCTCATCCAACCTTGTATATATTCCGTGGGGCGGTATTCACTTTGTGGCGTGAACCATTCTATTTCGTTGGCGGCAATTAAAGGTGTTCCACCACTACCGCTAAAACCAATGAGTACCCCGGCGGAAGCGAGCATTCTTACTGCTGCTTGGGTAATGGATGTGCCTGTGCCAAGTAAAATACAGGTGGTATTAGCAATAGGAATATTCCAATATTGTTTTTCGGTATCTGCTTCAGTTAAATACAGCACTCTGCCATCTTTTTGCATCACGCGGCATTTATCTAGGTAGTAAATATTGGCACGTTTAGAATGCAGTATGGCTTTTAAATCGGTAAGTTGTTCCATCAAATATTTCCCTTGGTATCTTTATGATTTTCATTATCCATAGTCACTGCCTCATTTGGTGAGGCAGTGGTAATTTTTTTGCATTTTATTGATTTCTTCCATGACTGCTGCTCTTAAAAACACGGGTGCGATCACCTTTACTTCTGCGCCATGTTTGAGAATATCCATGATTAACTCGCGGCTATCACTAAAGGGAAAACTCAGTTGATAGTTGCCGTTTTCTAACCATTCCCCTTGTTGTTCTGGATGCCACAGTTCATCAGCAACCCAGTTGGCTCGTTTTTTACTGAAGATTAATTCAGCCGTATGCTCGGCTTTGCCGGTGAAAATACCGTAGGCAGAATGCAGGAAGTCTTGTAATTGATTATCGGAAGTTTGTAGAGCCGGTTTATCCAATATTTTTGCTGAGTGGACACTATCAATTGAGAAGATGCGTAATTGATTCCGCTTGTGACAGTAGGCGGCTAAATACCAATTATCACGGTAGTAAATGAGTTTTTGTGCGGAAATAATTCGGTCGCTGTTTTCGCCATTATTACCTCTGGCATGATATTGAATACGTATTTGTTGCTTGCTAAAGAGTGCGGTGGCGAGTCGCTTGAAATAATTATCGTCTTTAAGCCGCCGGCCTACGGTGGTGAACTGAATTTTGTCGGCGATAACCGGTTGGGGGCTATTTTCTTTGCTGAGCATTTCATTGATTCGTTGCTGTAATGCTTCGATCTGCTCGCTGAGTATACCGGGGCTGATATTGTGCAGTATTTGCTGACAGATTAATAAACCATGTAATTCCTCACTATTAAACCAAAGGCCTGGCAGTTCATAAGGTTTGTTGAGCGATTGCTGATTATAGAAGTAGCCATTGGCTTCACGGTTATATTCTAGCGGGGCATTGAGAGAATCGCGTAGGGTTTCGATACTGCGATCAGCAGTAGATTTGGAACATTCTAGCTGCTCCATGATTTGCTTAAGTGCAACGGGGGTACGATGAGCGCTCAGTAGTCCGTGCAGCAGATATATCCTATCGAAACGATCCATTGTTTTCCTTGTGTCATTTGATTTTAGCTAAGACACGAAGCACATTGCTTCCTAATTGATGCGCTTCGTGCCTTTGTTCCTATTCAATATTAGTCCTTGCCACTACCAAGTATATTTGTACTATGGATTCGATCTTTAATAAGACCCTAAACTATAGCGAAATACTGGGAAGTAAATAGTCTGTTTTTCCTGTATTCCGCAAGCTTCATACGGACTACATTTCAGGGAGTTATTACATCTTCATTCCTATCTCACTTTGTCGTGGCTAAAGGGGCTGTGAAAGTATTCAGTATAATCCCCCTCCTTATCAAGGAGGGGCTAGGGGAGGTTTTATATTTAATTAAAATATAAATAATATCAAAGACCTATGTTTTTATAGATCCCCCCTCAATCCCCCCT
>JAUVAA010000158.1 GCA_030591965.1 bacterium | reverse complement strand
TTTTTTATGTCTTTTTGCATTTTTATCAGGCTTTGGTTTGTGGTCGCAATTTGCATCATGCACGGGGTTATCCATTAAATCCCATTAAATGTTTTCCGTTGTAAAATCCGGGCTATCAAAAAAAACACAACACCAAAATTGTTCTAATCAAATTAAATTTCATAATTATTTTCCACTTTAGTTATTTTTATAGGTGAATAGATTGCTCAAAACCAGGTTATTCGTAGTCTTTTAAAACGCGAATATCCATAAGCTTCCGCTCTTCATTTAATTGATCTTTGATCGGTGCAAATTTATCCGATTCACTACTTTTAACCGCCAGCAGAACACCAATAAGAACAGATGATATTAATACGGTATTGCGGATAAAATTATCTTTTTCTTCAATTTCTTCAGTCATTGTAATTACCTTTATAGTTTTATTAAGTGGTGATTAATATTAGCAAGCAGATAAAAGCGAGAGCCCTGCTTAACAATATTGACTCGATACCAAATATAATTACAAAGTGCGCTTTTGTCAAACATATATCGAATCAATATCTATTTATAGCTAAAAACACATCTACCTGAAAATAAGAAATTCCTGCTCTATTTTTATATCGCTTGCTCCCCAACCTCTCCTGTCCTTATTCGTACGACTCTCTCATGATCAAGCACAAAAATCTTACCGTCACCAATTTTCCCTGAAGCGGCTGTTTTAACGATGGCTTCAATTGTTTCATCAAGCCTATCGTTGGCCACAACGATTTCCAAACGAATTTTTGGAAGAAAATCTACAATATATTCTGCCCCTCTATAAAGCTCTTTATGTCCTTTTTGCCTACCAAAACCTTTTACATCCGTTGCGGTCATTCCATTAACGCCTATTTCTGTAAGCGCTACACGCACCTCTTCCAGTTTAAACGGATTTATTATCGCAATAATCAGTTTCATAAAACCTCCTTCCATTATTAAACTTAACTTACATAATATCGAATCACTTCTTTTTATTCAATCATTTCAACTTAATAGTTCATCATCACACGGGTTAGATTTTAGATGTAAGGCTTTATATTTATCTGGAGCCTACGCTGATAAAGCCACAGTCCTTATGTTAAACAGCCCAAACAATTTACGCCAAAATCATTATTAAACCTGCACTTAACGCTTAATCACGTCAGTTAATTTAAAATATTGAATTGAAATAAATGATTAAAATCCGCTTCGCCATTGTCTTTTTACAACTATTGAATCACTATCTTATCTGTCTACTGTTTTTATCCCACCGAACAACAAACCTCACCTTATAAAGTTTTTTCCGCCCTGCATAAATATAGTTTCAGTTGATAACGACTCACCTAATAAAGATAGGGTATAGTGTCTGCTTTATAAAAACTCCGCCTTTGGACAAAACCACGCACTCTATCAAAACAACATTGATAGAATTCTAGGCCTTTTCCATTCAGGTGATTTTCACTGATTAATCTTTAAATGACTCAACAATCAAGCCATAAAGCTCGCAAACGTTTTGGTCAAAACTTCTTACAAGACCACAATGTTATATACAGCATTCTATCTAACATCCAGGCCAATGCTGGCGACCACTGGGTAGAAATCGGCCCTGGCTTAGGAGCGATTACCGAGCCTTTATTACAAAAAGACATCTCTCTGGATGTGGTGGAATTAGACAGGGATTTGGTGAAGGTTCTTGAGCAACGCTTTGGCGACAAAGATAACTTTACTATTCACAGTGCAGATGCTTTGAAATTTGATTTTTCAGCACTTGCAACAGACGGTACTAAGTTACGCATAATTGGCAACCTGCCCTACAACATATCCACTCCGCTACTATTTCATTTATTAAATGGCACTCATTGCATAGAAGATATGCATTTTATGTTACAAAAAGAAGTCGTTGATCGCATGTGTGCCGAACCCGGCAGTAAAAAATATGGTCGTTTAAGCGTGATGATTCAATACTATTGTGAAACAGAATTAGTTTTTGACGTGCCCCCCGAAAGTTTTAACCCAATTCCTAAAGTCATGTCAGCTATCGTCAAGCTGGTTCCTCACCAAACTCCACCCGTTGAAATTAATGCTATTACAGACCTTAATAAAGTTGTTACCACCGCTTTCTCGCAACGCAGAAAAACAATTAGAAATTCACTTAAAAAATTACTCACAGAAGAACAAATAATTGCCCTAGATATAAACCCCACGCTTCGAGCAGAGTCTCTTTCTCTCACTGAATTTGCCCGTTTAAGCCGACACATAACAATAGAAGACGAATCATCTAAGGCTCAATAGCCTGCGACAATCTGTCACGCGACGATTTGCCACATTTTCAAAGTGCTTTGCAATCGTTAGAATAGCTACAACTTAAATGCTTTCCTTCACCAAGTTGAAGGACTCATTATAGTCTTCTAAAAATTACCTTCAATGCAGCCTAACCGCTGCATTTTTTTTGCCTGTCATTTAAGCCCTCCTCTACACCAAAAAAAACATTATTTTTTATCTCATCTACTCACACAGGCGAGCTAAATTTAGATATGATGAATCTATTCTTTTAACAACAAGGAAAAACGATGACTACAATTACTGACCCCGTAATTGGCAGCTGGTACAAAGATGTTGAGAATAACTTAACCTTTAAAGTAGTTGCTACTGATGAGAACGATGATGCCATTGAAGTACAATATCTTAATGGCGATATTGGCGAATATGACAATGACACTTGGTACAATTCAACATTCGATTATATTGAGGCGCCAGAGGACTGGAGCGCCCCATACGATGAATTAGAAACGGATGACTTGGGCTACTCTGATACCGATAAACATACCAGCCCTGCTAGCGAAGATTCAAATATCGCGGACATGTTAGATAAATAGGATCTACCTCAATGAAAATGAGCTCGCAACAATTTTTGGACTGGAAGTCCAAGAGCATCACTCTGCTTGCAATGTCTGGTGCAGGTAAAACGACTTTGGCAAATAAATTACCCAGAGACAAATGGTTTCATTATTCCGCTGATTATCGTATTGGCACCAAATACTTGGGCGAGGCTATTCTAGATAATATTAAACGTCAGGCAATGGACGTACCCTTCCTAAAAAAACTGCTGCTTTCTGATTCAATTTACATTCATAATAATATTACGGTTGATAACTTAGCACCCGTCGCCAGCTTTCTTGGCAAACTAGGCAATACTGAACAAGATGGCTTATCTCTAAAAGAATTTAAACGCAGACAAGCCTTGCATCATCAAGCTGAAGTGGCTGCCCTGAATGATGTCCCCCAATTTATCCGTAAAGCAGAAGATATATACGGTTATAAACACTTTTTAAATGATGCAGGTGGCAGTGTTTGCGAGCTTGATGATCCACAAGTATTAGAAACACTCGCTAAACACACGCTTATTATCTACATTAAAATACCTGATTTTTTAAAGCAAACCATTACCGCTCGGGCAAAATCAGACCCTAAACCACTGTATTATAGAGAAGCGTTTCTTGATGAAAAATTAGCTGAGTTTATGTCTATTAATCAATATAAAGACACTAATCAAATTCCGCCCGATAATTTTGTATCTTGGGTATTTCCAGAATTATTTGAATCCCGCCTTCCTCGCTACCAAGCCATTGCTGATCAATATGGCTACACTTTAGATGCAACTGATGTCGCTAAAGTCTCCAATGAAAATGAATTTATGCATCTTATTGCAGATGCTATTACCACGCAAGGTGCTGATTAAATATGCCTATAGTCGCCCATACTAATTTACCCACTTTTCAGAGATTGCTTGAAGAAGGTGAAGATATACTTCAGCCTGCAAGAGCAAGCCATCAACATATCAGAGAGTTGCATATAGGCTTACTTAATATCATGCCTGATGCCGCATTAGAAGCAACAGAGCGGCAGTTTTTTCGACTGGTTGGTGCTTGCAATCAAATTGCTCAGTTCCACGTCCACCCGTTTACTATTGACGGTTTAGAACGAGGGCCGGAAGCGCAAGCCCATATTACTAATTATTACGAATCATTTGATCAAATAAAGCGTGATGGTCTGGATGCACTCATTATCAGCGGTGCCAACGTGACTCATGCGCATTTATCTGAAGAAAGCTTCTGGCAGCCTTTAACTGAAGTTTTTAGCTGGGCTAGACAAAATGTCACCTCTATTTTATGCTCATGCTTGGCGACTCACGCTTTGATCGAGTATTGCTATGGCATTGAGCGCACACCACAACCTGAAAAACGCTGGGGTGTTTTTTCTCATAAAGTTCTGCTGCGCACTCACCCGTTGGTTGCTGAAATCAACAGCCGCTTTGACGTACCTCACTCCCGCTTTAACGAAATATATCAATCGGATATGGAACAAAAAGGTCTTAAAGCTCTGGCCACAAGTAAACAAGCCGGTGTTCATTTAGCCGTTAGTGCTGATGGTTTTCGAGTGGTGTTTTTTCAAGGACACCCAGAATATGATGATATTAGTTTATTAAAAGAATATAAACGCGAAGTAATACGTTTTTATCAGGGTGAAAGGGATGATTACCCACCCTTTCCTGAAAATTATTTTGATGAAGAGGCTCAACAAATCTTATTAACTTATAAAACCCATGTTAAAAATGCCAAAGAAACACAGCAACCCTTAGATATTTTTCCCGAGGAAGCAATTCTTGATTATCTAGACAATACCTGGCGAGATACCGCCAAAGCCGTTTTTAATAACTGGCTAGGTAAAGTTTATCAAATTACTAATTTAGACAGGCGACTGCCTTTTATGGATGGCATAGACCCTAAAAATCCATTAGGCCTTAACTAAACCTGACACATCACCTCATATGCATAACTATTTTCTACAACAAGCAATAGACCTTGCTGTCGACAATGTCAAAATGCATAATGGCGGCCCCTATGGTGCAGTTATTGTTAAACAAGGTAAAGTGATTGCAGCAAGTGGTAATCGTGTCACTGCCAATATTGATCCTACCGCACACGCAGAAGTGATGGCAATACGCCTGGCTTGCCAGGTGTTAAAGAATTTCAAACTGAATGGTTGCACCCTCTATACCAGCTGTGAACCTTGCCCTATGTGTTTGGGTGCCATTTACTGGGCGCATCTGGACAATGTGTATTACGCTTGTGGTCGTGAGGATGCTGCGAAAGCTGGCTTTGATGATAGTTTTATCTATGATGAAATTGCAATGCCGCCTAAAAAACGTCAGATTGCTATGTTGCAACTGGAAATGAATGACGCGCAAAAACCGTTTCTTACATGGGAACAGCAAGAAAACGCAACGCTCTATTAGCCTTTGTTAGAGCGGACTAAAGAAACGCCCACCCCTTAATGATAATCATGGCTATTAACATACCACAAGTTAATCTGTGATTAAGCCGTTTTAACGGAAGTGAGGCTTTAGGCTCGCTCGATCCAGACGAGGCTAAAGCCTCACTTCCAACAACCCTATTCACATCCTATCAAATACATGCGTAGAGCAACAAAAACAACCAACCTGTAGCTTGTTATACTTCGCGCGGACACGGATGCGGAATTTATAAGCTGCTGATTTTTGTCGATAGCAAGGCTCTGAAACAGACGCATAGCAAGCTACGCAACTGTTTCAGTAACGCAGCTATTGGCAAAAACTCAGCGGTTAGAAATCCGTAGTCGTGACCGCACGAAGTATAATAGCCATGATGATAATTAAGCTTCAATGTTGTAATGACGAGTAATCTTAAACAAGCCCGTATGAAGTATACAAGTCAATATAACGCTGAAAAGGCACTACTCTGCTATCGCCTCTGTTTCTACAGTTTCCGCCGCTTTTTTAACCTTAACTAACCAGCCATCTTTACCCACACACTCACCAGACTGTGCCTTGGCATAAATATCAATTCGTACATATTTGCCATTTAGCTCAGGAGGCAGATTTGCAGATACTCGGTAATACGGCTTTCTGTCATCAACGACCAGTTTTAACTGATACTTTTTCTTAGCTACCGCTCTAATGGTTGTTGGGTCTGCAACGTAGGAAACATAAAATGCTATCTCTCCTTCTGCAGCTACTTCAGGAACAGGCTCTCCTTTTTTATGCTCTGCAGGCTCAAAATTTCTAATTTTGGGTATTTTACAGGTTTCATCTTCATAGCGAGCATATGCTGCTGAAGATGATAGCAGTACGGCTAAAGCCGTGGTAATCGTTAAGCTTTTTATTATTGTCATAGTCAGCCTCTGTTTTTATTGTTTATGCAAAAGAATATTCTCACACAAGACTTTAATCATTTTTATTCAGCAATACAAGACGCAGGTGAAATTTATTCGGATAAAAGTCTGTATTTTACTTGTTGAGCGTTTTCCGTTGAGAAATTTTCAATGCGTAAAACCCTGTCTTTGACCAATGCATTATTCATCACTTGCCTATCACCCTGATAAAATACTCGATACATATTATATCCATCTTCAAATCCTACCCAAGTCACCGTCCTAACCATAGTCAAAGACTCTAAGTAATCATTCACCTTGGTTAACTCCGGAATATCAGTAATTTTGGCTATTTGTATAATCACGGAATTAATAGCCTGAATATCGGGCTGAACGGCATAAAACTTTGACAAACGGTCATAAACACCTTGAAAACCATTTAATACAACATCATTAATTAACAAACAGCGACTACTCCATTGCGCGATTTTCCCATCGAAATACAACGTCCACTCTGCCTTCCAGCAATCATGCTGTTTTGTTAATTTACCTGCCAATGTTGAAACTACATCATAACGCGTAGACATATCCAGTAAGTGATCTGAGTAGGCGCTTAATACATCATTAATCGATAATCGCCTGGTTTCATTTAAGTCTTGTATGGGATACAACACAGGCAGAGCTTTCAATTTTGCCGCCGCATCCATTGCCGCTTCAACATCAGGCATTGTCTCTGCGGAAAAAAAAGCCGGGCCACTTTCATCCTCAACCACCAACCAAACCAGTGTTCGAGGTCTTATTTCATTCCAGAAACCTAATCGTCCAGGATGGAGTTCATCAAGTAATAATTTCTCATCAAATAATATCCGCATTAAGCGTGTATGCTCTAGTTTTTTTGATACAGCTAGAGAATACTGATATTCAACAACGTAATGAGGCGCATCACTTAACACCGTTTTAACCGTCTGATTCTGCAAAACATCACGCCCGGCTAGAATACGATTTAAAACCTGTTCCAATCCGCGCCGAATCGCATCAATTCGGTCTTGTTGCTGTTCGCTTTTGGCAGCAACTTCAACCTCATACAAACCTTTAACTTCAACTGCATAGCCATTTTGACTAAAAAACAGTAAATAAACCAATATCACTCTAATA